>JBDGYO010000192.1:0-5258 GCA_039584015.1 Gemmatimonadota bacterium
CAGACCGATCCGGGGAACCCGGAGCTCTCGGTCGGAGCGGGGATCTTCACGGCCGGTGCCCAGGGTGTGGTGGTGAAGCGGCGGTAGGCTGCTGCCGGCCCTCTGGAGGGAACAGGGAGCGGAGAGGTCTCTTGGACTCCGCTCCCTTTCTGTTGCCCCCCGCACACGGCTTCCCGCTCCGTATATTCCCATCAATGCCTCCCGTCATCAGCCTCACCGGCGATTCGCTCACGATCCCCGACGTCGTGGCCGTGGCCCGTGACCTCGCCACGGTCGAGATCGACGCGGCCGCCGCCGAGCGCGCGGATCGCTCCCGCGCAGCGGTGGAGCGGATGCTGGCAACGGGCGAGCCGATCTACGGGGTGAATACGGGCTTTGGCAAGCTGGCGAGCGTGCGCATCCCCGCCGATCAACTGCTCCAGCTACAGCGCAACCTGATCTTGAGTCACGTGGCCGGCGTCGGCGATCCGCTCCCCGTCGAGGCGGTGCGCGCCGCCATGCTGCTGCGGGCCAACGTACTGCTGCGCGAGACGAGCGGTGTGCGCTCGGTGCTCGCGACGCACATCGCCGCCATGCTGAACGGCGGGATTCACCCCGTCGTGCCGGAGCAGGGCAGCGTGGGCGCCAGCGGCGACCTGGCGCCGCTGTCCCATATCGCGTACGGGATGATGGGGGAGGGGATCGTGGTGGTGGGGGACGAGGACGAGGGGGCGGTGCGGCCGGCCACGGAAGCGTTGCGCGACGCCGGCTTGGAGCCCATCGAGTTCCGCGAGAAGGAAGCGCTCGCCTTCATCAACGGCACGCAGGTGCAGACGGCGATCCTCACCCTGGCGGTGCACGAGGCGCGTCACCTGTGGCGCACGGCGCTGGGCGCCGCCGCCATGAGCCTCGAGGCGCTGATGGGGACGCCCGTGCCGTTCGACGAGCGGATCCACGCAGCGCGGCCGCACCGCGGCCAGGTGGAGGCGGCCGGTGTGATGCGTGAGCTGTTGGCCGGCTCGCAGATCCGCGAGGCGCACCGCGAGGAGGACTACCGCGTACAGGATGCCTACAGCCTGCGCTGCACCCCCCAGATCCTCGGGTCGGTGGCGGACGCCATCGAGTATGCGGCGGGCGTCGCCGAGGTGGAGCTCAATGCCTCGACCGACAATCCGCTGGTGTTCGACGACCGGATCCTGTCGGGCGGTAACTTCCACGGACAGCCGGTGGCGCTGGCACTCGACGTGCTCGGCATCGCGCTGACGACGCTCGCCGGCCTGGCGGAGCGCCGCATCGACCGGCTGATGAACCCCGAGCTGTCCCACGGGCTGCCGCCGTTCCTCACGGAGCAGGCCGGGCTCAACTCGGGTCTCATGATGGCGCAGATCACGGCGGCGGCGCTCGTGGCGGAGGCGCGCACGCTGTGCACGCCGGCGAGCGTGCAGTCCATCCCCACCGATGCGAACCAGGAGGACGTGGTACCCATGGGCATGGCCGCGGCCTGGAAGACGCGTCGGGTGCTGGCCGACGCGCGCCGCGTCGTGGCATGGGAGCTGATCGCCGGAGCACAGGGCCTGGAGTTCCGCCGACCCCTGGCGCCGGGTCGGGGAGTGGCGCGAGTGTATGAGCGGGTGCGTCAGGTGGTTCCCAAGCTGGAAGAGGATCGGCCCCTCACGCCCGATGTCGAGGGGCTGGCTGCACTCATCGTTCGGGAGGCGTTGGCATGACGACGGCAACGGCGAGTCGAGTGGTGCGCGCACCGCGTGGCACCGACATCTCTTGTCGCGGTTGGGTCCAGGAAGCCGCGATGCGCATGCTGATGAACAACCTGGATCCCGACGTTGCGGAGAAGCCGCAGGAGCTGATCATCTACGGCGGCACCGGCCGCGCCGCGCGGAGCTGGGAGGCCTACGACGCCATCGTGGCCGCGCTCAAGGAGCTGCGCGGCGACGAGACGTTGCTCGTCCAGTCGGGGAAACCGGTGGGCGTGTTCCCCACCCACGAAGACGCCCCGCGCGTGCTGATCGCCAACGCGAACCTGGTGGGCCGCTGGGCCAACTGGGACTACTTCCGCGAGCTCGAGCGGCAAGGGCTCATCATGTACGGCCAGATGACCGCCGGCAGCTGGATCTACATCGGGACGCAGGGAATTCTCCAGGGCACGTACGAGACGTTCGGGGCGGTCGCGACGCGGCACTTCGGCACCACGCTCAAGGGGAAGATCGTGCTGACCGGTGGACTCGGCGGGATGGGTGGGGCCCAGCCCCTGGCCGCGACCATGAACGAAGGCGCGATTCTCGCGATCGAGGTGGACCCGGCGCGCATTCAGCGGCGGTTGGAGACGAAGTACCTCGACGTCATCACCGACTCGCTGGACGACGCGTGGGCGCGTGTGACCGACGCGCGCGACCGGGGTGAGGCGCTCTCGGTGGGATTGGTCGGCAACTGTGCGGAGGTGTTGCCGGAGATGGCGCGACGGGGCTGGATCCCCGACGTGCTCACCGACCAGACGTCCGCCCACGATACGCTGCACGGCTACGTGCCCGGCGGGATGACGCTGGCGGAGGCACTCGAGTTGCGGGCGAGCGACCCTGCCGAGTACGTGAAGCGCGCGCAGGCATCCATCGCGGAGCACGTGCAGGCGATGCTCGCCATGCAGCGCGAAGGCGCCATCACCTTCGACTACGGCAACAACATCCGCACCGAGGCCTCTGATGCCGGAGTGAACGATGCGTTCGAGATTCCGGGGTTCGTGCCCGAATACATCCGGCCGTTGTTCTGCGAGGGTCGCGGGCCGTTCCGCTGGGTCGCGCTCTCGGGTGATCCCAAGGATCTGTACCGCACCGACGACCTCGTACTGCAGCTGTTCCCCGAGGACGAGCTACTGTCGCGCTGGATTCGCAAGGCGCGGGAGCAGGTGGCGTTCCAGGGACTGCCCTCCCGCATCTGTTGGCTGGGCATGGGGGAGCGCGCGGAGTTCGGGCTCGCGCTGAACGACCTGGTGCAGCGCGGCGAGCTCTCCGCGCCGATCGTGATCGGCCGCGACCACCTCGACACCGGCTCGGTGGCCTCGCCGTTCCGCGAGACCGAGGGGATGCGCGACGGCTCCGACGCGATTGCCGACTGGCCCATCCTGAACGCGCTGTTGAATGCCGTCTCGGGCGCCTCCTGGGTCTCGTTCCACCACGGTGGCGGCGTGGGCATCGGCAACTCGCTGCACGCCGGGCAGGTCACGGTAGCGGAGGGGACGGCGGCGGCGGCCAAGCGGCTCGAGCGCGTGCTGAACAACGATCCTGGCATCGGGATTGCCCGGCACGTGGATGCGGGCTACCCGGAGGCCGAGGCGGCGGCACAGCGACACGCCATGAAGCTGCCGATGAAGGAGACGGACTCCTGAGCATCCTGTTGGTCGGCGCCTCCCAGGTCGTCACCTGCCAGGGACCGGCACGCGCGCGGCGTGGCCCCGAGATGGCGGAGTTGGGCGTGCTGGAGGACGTCGCGGTGTTGATCGGCGACGACGGCCACGTCGCCGCCGTCGCGCCGCACGCGGAGCTGATGACGCGGGCCCGCGACGCGGAGGTGCAGGAGGTGGACGGCGTCCTCTTCCCGGGCTTCGTAGACTGCCACACCCATGCCGTGTTCGGGATGGCGCGGCTGGCCGATCACGATCGGCGCTCGCGGGGCGTGGGCTACAAGGAGATCGCGGCGGCCGGCGGCGGCATCCTCTCGTCAGTGCGCGACGTGCGAGAACGCTCCTACGAGGAGCTTGCCGACCTCACCCGGCGGCGGCTGGACCATCTCCTGGCGCTGGGCAGCACCACCGTCGAGGTGAAGTCGGGTTACGGGCTCTCGCTCGAGGCCGAGCTCAAGCAGCTGGACGTCATCGCCGCCATGGCGGCGGACGCCGGCCCCCAGATCGTGCCCACCTTCCTCGGCGCGCACGAGGTGCCGCAGGAGTACCGGCCGCGCGCGGATGAATACGTGGAGCTGGTGGTGCACGAGATGCTCCCGGCCGTGGAACGGCAGGGCGTGGCGCGCTTCTGCGACGTGTTCTGCGAGCCCGGCGTGTTCACGGTGGAGCAGTCGCGTCGGGTGTTGCAGGCGGCGGCGCGGCACGGGATGCGCGCCAAGCTGCACGCGGACGAGCTGGACCCCTCGGGTGGAGCGGAGCTGGCAGCAGCGCTGGGTGCGGCGAGTGCCGACCACCTGGCGGCGATCTCCGATGAGGGGATCGCGGCGCTCGCGGGCGGCGATACGGTGGCCGTGCTGCTCCCCGGCACCATGATGTTCCTGGGACAGCGGCGCCAGGCGCCGGGGCGCCGGCTCATCGATGCGGGTGCGGCGGTGGCCCTCGCCACCGACTTCAACCCCGGCAGCTCGCCCGGCATGAGCCTGCCGCTGATGGCCACGATGGCCGCCTCGCAGTGCGGCATGGTGCCGGCAGAGACCATTACTGCGATCACGGTGAACGGGGCGGCGGCAGTGGGCGAGGCCCACACGCGGGGCCAGATCGCGCCCGGTTTCCGGGCGGATCTGGTGCTGGCGGCCGTGCGGGACTGGCGTGAGCTGGTCTATTGGTACGGCGACAACCTGGTGAGCGAGGTGTGGTTGGCCGGGTCCGCTTGTCACCCTCGTCGGGGACCCGTAAATTTGCTAGTCTGAATAAGTTGCCGATGCCCACGTCCGGATCGTCTTCCACCCACAGCCGGTAGAGGTTCGCCCTGAACGTCGAGAAGGCCAAGGAAAAAGCGCGCAAGTTCGAGACCAAGAATCAGATCGACAAGGCGCTCGACCAGTACTCCAAGATCCTCCGGTCGCTGGAAGGCAAGCCGGAGATGGAGAAGGAGCTGTCGCTCTTCAACAAGGTCGGCGACCTGTATCTGAAGACGGGCAACGTGCAGTCGGCGGTGGAGACGTACGAGCGCGCCGCGAACTACTACGAGGAGTCGGGTCTCCACAACAACGCGATCGCGCTCTGCAACAAGATCCTGCGCAACGCGCCGGGGCGCACGCCGGTCTATCTCAAGCTCGCCAAGCTGATGGTACATCGGGGCTTCGTCGCGGAGGCGAAGCAGAACCTGCTGGAGTATGCCAGCCGCATGCAGCAGGCTGGGCAGCTCGAGGACGCCTTCAACGCGCTCAAGGAGTTCGCGGATCTCTCGCCGGACAACGAGGACATCCGCCTGTTGCTGGCCGAGCAGCTCAAGGCGGCCGCCCGCACCGATGAGGCCAAGGAGCAGCTGGCCAAGCTGTACCACGAGCTCGAGGCCAAGGGCGAC
>JBDGYO010000193.1:0-5251 GCA_039584015.1 Gemmatimonadota bacterium
CCATCCCCACCCGATGCCGAAGCCGAAGTACGGCCCGCCGTACCAGCCGCCGTACCCGTAGTAGGGATAGCCGTAGCCGTAGCCGAAACCGGCACCCACATACACCGTCCCGCCACCGCCGGAGCTCGCCGTCTGCTCTGCGACGGCGTAGTGCGTCAGGTCGTAGTCGAAGCGCGAGGCATCACCGGCCATCTGGTGGACCAGTGCGGTGAGCTCCGCCTCGGCGTCCAGCCCCTCGTTGAGCCGCCAGGTCTCGAACAGCCGATAGTCCCAGTGGTCGTTCCGTACGAACTCGCCGAACTGGAACGGATCGCGCGAGAAGGCGGCATAGACGGTGCCGACACCGGAGGCCGAGTAGATCTGGAACGCTTCCCGGTCGCCGCGTCCCCGCACCTCGAAGTCCTGGGCGCCGCGCACGTAGTTGTCGTGGAAGGGGTCCAGCGGGAAGAGCACCCGGATCCTGCCGTCCGCCTCGGCGTGCAGGATCAGGAGGTACCCGTCCGTCTCGACGCGCGTGTAGACCTTGACCCGCGTCCCGCGCTTGATGTCGCCCCCCTTGTTGAGCCAGACTTTGACGGGCGGCTCCTGCACGCTCGGGATCGCGTCGGTCGGCGCGAGCGTCAGTGTGGTGAGCAGCAGCGCAGTAAGCATCGTTCCTCCCGGGTCGTGGGCTCCGCGACCGGTCGTCGCGGGCGCCGTGACCGCCCCGCTGGGGCACCCGCCCCCAACGAGGACACGCTTGTTCCACCCACCAATTGGGCAAGTTGCGGGCCAGAACTCAAGTGTTGTACCCGCAACGACTTAACTCCTCTTCAAACCGCCCGAAACGTCCTCAGTTCGGGACAGCTGTCACACCCAGCCCTCCTTGCGGAACGAGCGGAGTACTTCGGTGAAGGTCTCCATCTCCGCCGGGGTGCCGATCGAGAGCCGGCAGTGGTCCAGCATCGGCGGAAACGGGCGCCCCACCCAGATGCCCAGCTCCCGCATGCGCTGGCGGTAGGCCTGAAGCTCACCGTTGATGCGGTGCATCACGAAGTTCGTGTGGCTCGGCATGTATGTCAGCCCCAGCTCGTCGAGGCAGTCGTACAGGATCGCCTTCCCCCGCTCGTTCACGTCGAGACTCTGCCGTACGAAGTCCGGATCCCGCAGGCTGGCCAGGCCAGCGACGGTGGCGAAGTGGTTGGCGTTGTTCCGCACCCGATATCGACGCACGTGCCGCGCGATCTCGGGGTGCGTGATCGCGTAGCCCAGCCGGATGCCCGCCATCCCGTACACCTTGGAGAAGGTGCGGGCCACGACCACGTTGGGGCGGTCGGGTACCCACTTGAGGGCCGACCAGTAGCGAGTGTCGCGCACGTAGTCGTAGTACGCCTCGTCCACCAGGAAGAACATGTTCTCGGGCGCAGACTCGATCCAGGCGTCGATCGTCGCGCTCGGCGTGAGCGTGCCCGTGGGGTTGTTCGGGTTGCACAGGTAGACCAGGACGGGCCCACTTGCTTCGTTCGCCGCATCCCGCATGCGCTCCACATCGTGCGCGCCGTCCGGCAGGAGCGGCACCTTCGCCAGCCGGATGTCGAACGGTCCGGCATACCACGGTGCGTCTTCGTAGGTCGGCTCGGCGAGCACCAGTGTGCCCCCTGGGGCCGCCAGGGCCTGCACCGCCATCTTGAGCACCTCGGTGGAGCCGGCGCCCACGACGAAGGTCTCGCGCGGCATCCCGTGCTGGGTGGCGAGGGCCCGGATCAGCTCGCCGCGCCCGCGTGGGTAGCGGTTCGCATCCACCATCCCGTCGATGATTGCCTGTCGCGCCAAGGGCGAGATGCCCAGCGGGTTCTCGTTGGAGCTCAGGCGGATGGGCTTCTCGGGGTCGAGGCGGGGCGTCGCGTCGAGGAAGCGCGGCGCCAGTGTGGTGCTTCCTGCGCCCATCAAGCCGGCCGCGATGCTCGTACGGAGGAAGGTGCGTCGCTGCATGAGACCCCTCGCGAGAGTGGGAATGGGTACCTAGGCTGAGCCGGCTTCCAACTTCACCCAGATGCTGCATGTTGGATCGCCGCGCTCCATGCAACTGCTCTCGGTCACATCGACCCGCTCGCCGTAGTGCTCGGCCACGCCGTGCACCAATCCCTTGGCAAAGCCGCACATGCGCCGGGGAGAGCTGTAGGAGATGAGCACCGCGTCGGCGCTCTCGCGGCTGCACCCGAGCGTAGGCGGTTTCGCCTCCGGGTTCTTGCGGCGGATCAGCTCGTGGATCATGTCCTCGGTGTTCTCGATCAGATCGAGCGTGTTCCAATCCGGCTTGATCATCGGCCCGTACACCTGCATCAAGTCGGGCATGATGAATTTGCCGAAGTCCTCTTGCATCTCTATGGCTGGCAGCTGCGCCCGCTCGGCCGCCGCCGTGAGCAGGGCCACGGCCTCTTCGTCGGGATACTCGTTGACGTTCAGGAACACGGATCGGTCGACGCCGGCCGCGTGCAGCAGCTCGGGCCACGTGCCCTCACCAAACCGGTCTTCGGCGTACTTCTTCAGCTCGGCGAAGATGAGTCCGTACATGGGGACCCCCTGTCAGGCATCACGCCAAAGATGCGTCTCGGTTCGGCGGGGCGCGAGCCGGTGGGCTGGACCTAGGGCCCCCACTCCTCGCCGTTCCAGCACATCTCCCAAAACTGCCACTCGTAGCGACTCGAGATCACGAAGAGCTCGGTGAGGCGCGCGCGCTTCTCGTCGCTGGCACCCGCCGCGACCCGATCGAGCTCTGCCCGGAGCCACTCGGCGGCCTGGGCGAACTCCTCGGAGGCGTACTGCTGAATCCAGTCGGCGTAGCGTTCGTCTTCGGGCGCTTTGCCGGTCGCCAGGTACTGCCCGATGTAGACGTAGCCCCACGCACAGGGGAGGAGCGCAGCCAGCAGGTCCGCCATGTCGCCGTCCGCCGACGTGCGCACCAGGAAATCGGTGTAGGCGCGCGTGGTGGGCCACATCGGCGTGGCCTCGAGCTCTTCACCGGAGATGCCGAAGCGCTCGGCGTAGGAGCGGTGCAGCGCCATCTCGGTGTTGAGCGTGAGGTTGAGGACCGTGGCGTACCAGCTCAAGGATTCCAGCCGGTCCGCCTTCGCCACCGCCCATGCGAAGATCCGGGCGAACTCCTTGAGGTACAGATAGTCCTGCAGCACCCACCGTTTGAATCGCTCCTCCCCGAGGGAGCCGTCCCCCAGTCCCTTGACGAAGGGATGCTCCAGCTGGGCGTCCCAGGTGGGCTTCGCGGCGGCGTAGAGGTCGTCGGTCAGCGTCACAGCGGCTTCACGCGGGCGAGCTGCTCCTGACTGAACGTCACGGGCGGGGTCTCCAGGTAGGTTGGCATCTCGACCAGCGTCGAATGCTCCGTGCGTGAAAGGGAACCGCAATCGTCGGGGCGTCGCAAGTGCGACGGGATGCCCGTCTTTGAACGCGCCGTCGCGTTGACAGGATGAGGGCGCGGACCGAGATTCGCGGGTCACGACAACCCTGGACCCCTCCCCAGGAGGACACGATGCGACGAGCAGGAACGGTTCTTACTCTCACGGCCGTGCTGGCGGTCGTGGCCACGGCATGCCAGCCCATGGTGGATTACGCTGCCGAGGAGCAGGCTATTCGCGATCTGGATGCCGAATGGGTGGCGGCGGTTGCCGCCGGGGACGCGGCCAAGTGTGCCTCGTTCTACGCGCCAGACGGCTATCTTCTGCCCCCCGGCATGGATCCCGTGACCGGCCCGGAGTCCCTCGAGCAGGCATGGGCCGGCGTCATCGAGGCACTGCCCTACCTCAGCTTCGAGCCGACCAAGATCGTGGTCGCCGCCGCAGGGGACATGGCATGGGATTACGGGACTTACCAGGTCCTGGACGCGCCGGGCGGGGGCGTCGCCGATCACGGGAAGTACCTGGTGGTGTGGCAGAAGATCGACGGCGAGTGGAAGGTCGTGGCTGACATGTTCAACACGAGCATGCCGCCGGCGATGTAGCGCTGCTGTAACTATTTGATTATTAAGAACTTACGCGGTCCCGTCCGCGGGGCGGTCGGCTGAAACCCCGCGCCGCCGCCTCGCGTAGGGTAAGGCGTAACCGCAAAGGAAACTGGGGACCGAACGATGTCTACGACTCGCAGAGTCTTGGTGGCAGTAGGCGCGCCCCTCGTGCTGGTGTTGGGCCTGGGGACGCTCTGGGGCTGGCGCAACGCGGCCACGCTGAAGGCCCAGATCGAGGCCTGGGCGGACAGTCTGGAGCACAGCTCCGATCCGGTGACGATGGAGCTCTCCTTCCTGCCGATGTACGTGGAAGGCGACAGGATCGGGAAGCTCCAGGCGGTGGTCGTGCAGCGCGACGAACCCGCCACCGTGGACAGCCTGACACTGGTGATCGACCTGTCGGATGAGGCCAACGCCGACGAGCTGGCCGCCTGTCATTTCCACTTGGATCCCGACGCCATCGACCGCGAAGGTCCGATGGGGTACAAGGAGGCGATCCACTGCCTCTCTGATCCGGGGGACCTCGTACGGTTCGGCAGCGTGGAGTTCGCGGGGACGGACCAGCACTCGGGGCTGTACCTCGAGATGAAGGACCTCCCCTGCGACCACATGAGCCACGACGAAGACGGGCCCTGCTTCGAGTTCGTGGATGAGATCCAGCGCATCAAGGCGGAGATCCGCGACGAGGTACACAACATCCGAATGGAGATCCGCAACGAAGTGCGCCAGAACACACGGGTCAGGATCAAGAATTAGGCGCAACAGCGAGCCGTATCCGCCCCGCCTGGCTCGGTGAGCTAGGCGGGGCTTTTCTTTCCCTTCCCGCTTCCCGCTTCCCGGCGCTAGGTTCCTTTCATGTCCGGGAACGTCATTCCCACCACCTGCCCGATGGACTGCCCCGATACCTGCGCCCTCGACGTGACGGTGCGCGACGGGCGAATCGAGCGCATCGCGGCCGGTCACGATCACCCGGTGACCGCGGGGTTCATTTGCACCAAGGTGGCCCGCTTCGCGCAGCGGGTGTATCACCCAGAGCGATTGACCACCCCGTTGCGCCGTGTGGGACCCAAGGGCGCCGGAGAGTTCGAGCCGATCGACTGGGAGGAGGCGATCGCCGAGATCACGGATCGCTTCCGCGGGATCAAGCAGAAGTCGGGCGGCGAGGCTATCCTGCCGTACCACTACGGCGGCTCCAATGGGTATATGAGCGACGGGCTGCTCGACCACCTCTTCTTCGCCCGGCTCGGCGCGTCC
>JBDGYO010000194.1:0-5248 GCA_039584015.1 Gemmatimonadota bacterium
CGACTACCTCGTGATCGGCTCGACGATTCCCTGGCACTGGAAGTTCTGGAACGCGCCGCTGGTGGCGAGCTGCCTGGGCGAGCGGGTTCCGGGATACCACATGGAGCAGGCCTGCGCGACCGGTCTGCAAGCCGTGCTGCTGGCCGGCAACGAGGTGCAGTCCGGCTACGACGTGACGGGTGTGCTCACGTTCGACCGGACAAGCGACTCCCCGGTCGGGGTCTTCCCGGAGCGGCGCGCGCATGAGCGTACCCAGGCCCTGGCGGACGTGTGGGACAACTTCGGCTTCGATCCGGCGACCGGGAATGCGATGATCACGACGGCCGGACTGGCCGCTCGCAAATACAAGATCGAGCGCAAGGAGGTCGACGAGCTCGCCTACTTGCGGCACAAGCAGTACTTCGACGCTAGACGTTCGGGCTTTCTCGATCGGGTGCTGGTGCCGCTCGAGGTGCTCAACGTGCAGGGTCGGCCGTTGGGGCGTATCGACGACGACCTGGGCGTCCGCGAGCTGTCGCTGGGCGGCCTGCGGGCAATGAACGAGTTGGACACCTGTGTCACGGGGGGGACGCAGACCCATGCCTCGGACGGCATGGCGTGCATGCTGGTGACCTCGAAGGAGAAAGTGAAGGAGTTGAGCCCGCGGCCCGAGATCGACATTCAGTTCGTGGCGAAGATCGAGGTGCGGACGAATCCGAGTCTCATGCCCGAGGCGCCCGCGTTCGCGGTCCAGAAGCTGCTCGAGAAGACAGGCTTGACCATGGCGGACATCGCCGTGGTCAAGAACCACAACCCGTTCGCCGTGAACGACGCCATCTTTTCCAAGCTGCTGGAGTACGACTGGTCGTGCATGAACAAGACCGGCAGTTCCCTGGTGTGGGGGCACCCGCAGGGGCCGACGCTCACGAGAATCATGATCGAGGCACTCGAGGAGGCGGTGGACCTGGGTGGTGGTTACGTGCTGCTCTTCGGATGCGCCGCCGGCGATGTGGGTATCGCGGCGCTCCTGAAGGTTTCGTAGGGAGGCGGGGGATCATGACCAAGACGATGCGGGAGACGACGCTCCAGACGCTGGGCCTTGGGACCGTCAGCGCGATGTTCCAGCAGGGACGTCCGCCGGTCACGGCCGGCGATCTGGTGGATCAGGTCTTCGGAAACTCCGGCCAGCGGGGCTCGATGGTCATCTCGGGCGCCAACGGGATCGTCGGGGCGGGCAAGACGATGCAGCTCGGCTCGCGGCTCGAGCCGTTCGGCGTGCGGATGGTGGCCCTCGACTTCCCCAACGCTCCCGACGGGATCGGTAAGCAGTACCCCGGGTTGGTGCAGGCCTTCGGGCCGGACGGTGCCAACCGGATCATGGGCAACATCACCCGCCTCAACTACGACGGCAGGACACTGCCGAGCGAGCTCGAACAGCTACGGCCACGCTTCCTGCTCGAGGCGATTCCCGAGATCCTCGACGTAAAGAAGGCGCACTACAAGATCTTCCGTGACGCCTTCCCGGACATCGAGATCCGCTCGGTGACGTCGGGGTTCCCCAGCTCAGAGCTGGGCGTGGGGATCGCGCACCCCGCTTTTCCGCACGAGATCAACAAGGTGTGGGAGGTGGTCGAGGCCGAACCGTCGGCGGTGAGTCAGCTGCTCTGGGCCCTGGGGCTCATGCCGATTCCGGTGAGCGACCACTGGTCGTTCGTGCTGGACGTGCTGTTCTGCGGCGTGACCCTGGCGGGATTGCGCTACCACGAAGTCAGCAACATGCCGTTCTGGAAGGTGGACAAGTTCGCGCGCAAGCTGCTTGGGCCAAACCCGTTCCGCGCGCACGACGCGATCGGGGCGAAGGGGGCCAACTTCCTCACCTGGTCGTGCCTCCACCACCTGGGCCAGCAGTACGGAGCGGTGTTCACTCCCACGAGGGTGCTGGAGGAGCGCAAGACGACGGGGCAGACCTGGTATCCGCCCAACCACTTCCGGCCGCTGGTGGACTGGAAGCTCGACGGTGAGGGGGCGGTGGAGTTCGGGACCTGGATCCTCGGGCCGATGTTCCAGATGGCCAGCCTGATGCTGCACGAGCAGCGTGGACATCTGTCGCACCTCAACGCCATCGGCGAGTTGTGCGCCCAGTTCCGTCGCGGCATCCTCGCGGTGATGCGTGCGGCGGGATCAGATGCCGTGATCGAGACGGTGGAGGCGTACCACCGGTTGCACCCCGAGGCGGCGAAGGCGGCGTGGTATCCCGATGCCTTCGCGAACATGGAGACACCCGAGTGGCAGCAACTCTACGTCAACGCCGAGCACGATGGCACCGTCGGCGTGGTGACGGTGAGCCGCGAGAGCTACAACAGTGACGTGGACGCCGAGCTCAACCGGGCGCTCGACTGGCTGAAGCGCGAAGGGATCGAGCGGGTGATCCTCACCGGTGACTTCCACCTCTCCACCCAGCTCGTAGGCGCGGACACCGCCGAGTTCTACCCGGCACTCGAGGATGCGCAGGCGGGATACAAGATCGCCAGCGGCTGGTCGGGCACGGCACGCCGTTTGAACGACGATTTCGAGGTCTCGGTCGCGTGCGTCAACGGGAAGCGCTGTCTCGGTGGGATGCTGGAGCTGCTCATGCACTGCCACTACGTGGTGGCCGTGGACGATGCGCAACTCGGCATGCCGGAGGTCACGCTGCCGGTGGTGCCGGGTATGGAGGGGTGCCACTGGCCCTTCCGCAAGGCGAAGCGCGAGGACTGGCCCAAGCTGCTGCAGCTGTTGCTCGGCGGCCGTGCCGTCCGGGCCGAGGACGCCGTAGGGTGGCTCATCGATTACGCCGGCTCACTCGACGACGTGCTGCAGACGGCGTGGAAGATCGCGTCGAAGGGCAAGCACGGTGTCGAGCGTCGTGCAGTCGAGAGCGGAGCGCTCGAGAAGGTCCCGACCGAGGTTCCGGGACTGCCCGAGCCGGACGCGCCCCTCGTCGAGGAGGCGCGCAAGGCCATCATGGGCTGTATCCAGGAGGCGTGCGGGGCCACGCTGGGCGACGCGCTCGCCGTGCAGGCGAAGCGGTCAGCCGATTTCATGACCTCCAAGTGGTGTCAGACGGGGGTGGTCGGCGCAGAGTATACCAAGACTATGGCGGTGTAGCGCCGGCCGCGAAGGCCTGCGTGTTGAGCTCGAGGAGGCCCTGTGGGATTCGTTCCTGCAGGGTCTCTCTCCATACGGCGTCGGGGATGTCGAGACGCGCGGCCAGCGCCCCGAGCAGCACCGCGTTGGCGGCCCGGTGATTCCCCAGCTCCATGGCTGTCTCGGTTGCTGCCAGCACGACCACCTCGAACCCCTTGTCCGTCAGGAAGTCGATGGCCTCGTCCGGGTAGGGACGCTCGTCGGCCGTTCGCAGCGGCTCCACCTTGTAATCGTTGATGATGATCGTGCCCCCCGGCTTCACGAAGTGGGCGTAGCGCAGCGCCTCCAGCTTCTCGAGGGCCAGCAGGAAGTCGACTTCGCCCCGGCGGGCCATCGGCGCGTACACTCGATCGCCGAAGCGCACGTGACTGAATACCGCTCCGCCGCGCTGCGCCACACCGTGAAACTCCCCCTGCTTCACGTCCTTGCCGGCGGCCGCCGCCGCCAAGGCCAGGAGCTCACTGGCCAGCACCGCACCCTGGCCGCCGACGCCAGCGATCAGGACGTTGGTGACCGTCATGCGACGATGGCCTCGGCGGGGCAGAGCTGCGCGCAGAGCGAGCAGCCCACGCACTCCCAATCGCGGATGGTCGGGTACTCACCCTCCCAGACGAGCGCTGGGCAGCCGGCTTCCATGCACTCCTCGCACAGCACGCACTCGTCCTCGACCACGCGGTAGGGAACGTGCTCTTTGGTCTTTTCTACGGGCAGCAGTTGGCAGTGCCGCCGCGCGATGATCACGGCGGGCCCGGAGTGGGCCAGGCCAGCTTCGATCGCGCTCTTGGTGGCCTCGAGGTCCCAGGGATCCACCACCTGGAGCTGCTGCACGCCGAGCGCGCGCACGAGCTGCTCGTAATCGACGGCTGGAGCGGGAGCGCCCTTGAGCGTGTGGCCGGTGCCGGGGTGCTCCTGGTGGCCCGTCATGCCGGTCGTGCCGTTGTCTAGCAAGATCGTGGTCGTGGGCACCTGGTTGTACACGGCGCTGGCGAGGCTGGGCAGGCCGCCGTGGAGGAAGGTGGAATCGCCGATCACCGCCACGACCTGCTCCTCGCCGGCTCGATTGAACCCGGTCGCGTTCCCGATGCTCGCGCCCATACAGAACGTCGTGTGGATCGCGCTGTAAGGCGGGAGACACCCGAGGGTGTAGCACCCAATGTCGCCGGTCACGAGCGCGCCGATCTGCCGCAGGGCGGTGAACACCCCACGGTGTGCACAGCCGGGACACAGCACCGGGGGGCGCGGCAGGATGGCGACGTCGGAGCTGAAGTCGCCGGGAATCGAGTTGCCCTCGAGCCCGGCCGCGACGAGATCGGCGCTCAGCTCCCCAATGTTGGTGAACCGCTCCTTGCCTATCGTGTTGACGATCCCGAAGCCCGCCATCTCCTGCTGGATGAAGCCCTCGCTCTCCTCGACCACATAGACGCTGTCGAAGCGGGCGCAGAACTCTCTGAGGCGCTCTTCGGGCAACGGGTAGACCATGCCCAGCTTGAGCACCGTGGCATGCGGCACCACCTCCTTCACGTAGTGGTAGGGAATGCCGTGGGTCACGATGCCGAGCCCGGAGTCGCCCTCCTCCAGGCGGTTGCCGTCGAATTGCCCAGCCCAGTCTCGGAGGCTGCCGAGCTTCTCCTCCAGCTCGGGCCGGCGGAACCGCGCAAACACCGGAATCGCATACTGGCGCACGTCGCGCGTGAACGGCTCGCGCGGGACTTCATTGCGCTGGCCGAGCTCGACCGGGCTCCTGGTGTGGGCCAGACGCGTCGTCGTGCGGAACATGACCGGCGTGCGGTACCGCTCGCTCAGGTCGAACGCCAGGCCGATCATCTCCTTGGCCTCGGCGGCGTCGGCCGGTTCCAGCAACGGCACCTTGGCCAGCTTCGCGAAGTAGCGCGAGTCTTGCTCGTTCTGCGAGGAGTACATGCCAGGGTCGTCGGCCACCAGCACGACGAAGCCGGCGTTGGTGCCGGCATAGGGGAATACCATGAACGGATCGGCGGCCACGTTGAGGCCGACGTGCTTCATCGTCACCAGACTGCGGGCCCCGCCCAGCGCGGCCCCGACGCACTCGTCGAACGCCACCTTC
>JBDGYO010000195.1:0-5817 GCA_039584015.1 Gemmatimonadota bacterium
TTCTTCGGGACGCCCGACTTCGCGGTTCCCGCGCTGCGCGCACTCCTCGGTGAGGGGTTCGACGTCGCGGCGGTGGTGACGCAGCCCGACCGACCGCACGGCCGCTCCCGCTCCAAGCTCGTTCCCCCACCCGTCAAGGTCGTCGCGCAGGACGAGGGCATTCCCGTGCTCCAGCCGGAGAAGCCCAACAGCGAAGCGTTCATGCAGGAGCTGCAGACCCACGCCCCGCTCGACATCGGGGTCGTGGTGGCCTACGGTCACATCCTCAAGCCCGCGTTGTTGGAGATCCCCGAGCGTGGGATGATCAACGTGCACGCGTCGCTGTTGCCGGCGCTGCGCGGGGCGGCACCGATCGAGCACGCGATCCTGGAGGGGCTCGAGGAGACCGGCGTCACGATCATGCAGATGGAGGCCGGCATGGACACCGGCCCGGTGCTGCACGCCGTCGCCACGCCGATCCCCCCCGACGAGACCGGCGGCGAGCTCACCGTGCGGCTTGCCGAGATCGGCGCGCTGGCGTTGGTGGAAGGCCTGGCGCTGCTCGAGGTGGACGCCGCACACGCCATCCACCAGGACGACGAGCACGCCACCTACGCCCCCAAGATCACCCGCGACCTCACCAAAATCCGGTGGGAGGAGCCGGCCGGCCTCGTCGCGCGGGAGGTCCGGGCGTTCGATCCCCGGCCCGGCGCATGGGCCACGCTCGGAGGCACGGAGATCAAGCTGTTCGGTCCGCTGGCGGCCGACGAGTGGGAAGAAGACGAGGTCCCCGGCGAGGTGCTCCAGACCGATCCCGCCCTCGTGATCGCCACCGGCGACGGTGCGCTCCAGTTCCTCGACGTGCAGCCGGCGGGGCGGCAGCGCATGGCGGCCAAGGACTGGCTGCGGGGACGCGCCTGCAAGAAGGGCGACCGCTTCGAGTGAGCCGCGCCGTTCCCCGGCTCCACGCCGTCACCGACAGCCAGGTCCTCTCTCTCCCCGATTTCGCGACCCGCGCCCGCGCCATCGCTGCGGCGGGTGATGTGGCGTTGCACGCCCGCGCGGGCTCCGTCGAAGCGCGCCAGTTGATCGCGCTCGCCAATCTGCTGCTCGAGACCGGCGCCCTCGTCTTGGTCAACGACCGGGCCGACGTGGTGCCTCTCGTGGCGGCCGGCGGCGTGCACCTGCCGGCCGCCGGGCTCCCCGTCGGAGCCGTGCGCGAGATGCTCGGCCCCGACGTGCTCATCGGGCGCGCGGCGCACAGCGCGAGCGAGGCGCGCGACGCGCACGACGCCGGTGCGGACTACGTGTTCCTCGGGCCCATCTGGCCCACCGCCTCCCACCCCGAGCGCGCGCCACTGGGCGTGGACGCGATCGCGGCCGCGGCGCCGGCCCGGGTCGTCGCCATCGGCGGCGTCACGCCGGCACGCGCCGCCGAGTGCCGCGAGAAAGGTGCCTGGGGCGTGGCAGCGATCTCGGCGCTGTGGGGCGCGGGTGATTCCGGGGCGGCGGCGCGAGAGTTCCTGCTATCTTTGGAACGATGACCGATCCCATCACCATCGTGGTCAACGGCGAGGAGCGCAGCGTCGCCCCCGAGTCGTCGCTGCTCGACTTGCTGGGCGTGCTGGAGCTCGACCCGCGCGCGGTCGTGGTCGAGCTCAACCGGGAGATCGTGCGCCGCCCGGCCCTGGGGGACACCGCCCTCAGCAGCGGAGACCGCATCGAGCTAGTGCACTTCGTGGGCGGAGGGTGAGCGTGCCCGATCAGCCCCTCGTGATCGGCGGACGCGAGTTCCGCTCGCGGCTCATGGTCGGAACCGGGAAGTACGCGGACAACGAGACGATGGTGCGGGCCATCGAGGCCTCGGGCGCCGAGGTGGTGACCGTGGCCGTGCGCCGGGTGGATCTGGACCGCACCAAGGAAGAGGGGATGCTGCATCACCTCGACCCCAAGAAGGTCTTCCTCCTGGCCAACACCGCCGGGTGCTACACCGCCGACGAAGCCATCCGCTACGCCCGCCTCGCCCGCGAGGCGGGGTTCAACGAGTTCATCAAGCTCGAGGTGATCGGCGACGAAGAGACCCTGCTGCCCGATGTGGACGGGTTGCTGCGCGCGACACGCGTCCTGGTCGATGAAGGGTTCACGGTGATGGCCTACACCAACGAGGACCTGATCACCGCCCTCCGACTGGAGGACGCCGGGTGCGCCGCCATCATGCCGCTCGCCTCGCCCATCGGCAGCGGGCTGGGTCTCATCAACCCCTACACGGTGCGCACCATCAAGCGCCGCCTGTCGCAGCCCGTCATCGTGGATGCCGGCGTGGGCACCGCCTCCGACGCGTGCCTCACGATGGAGCAGGGGGTGGACGGCATCCTGATGAACACGGCGATTGCCGCGGCCGAGCATCCCGTCGCCATGGCAAGCGCGATGCGTCACGCCGTGGAGGCCGGCCGTCTCGCCTACCTCGCCGGCCGGATGCCGCGCCGGGAGATCGCGGTCCCATCGAGCCCCACGACCGGCATGCTGGACTGACGGTGGCCTCGGGCACGCCCGCCCGCAGCGCCGCCCTGGAGATCCTGCGGCAGGTCCGCGACGACCAACCGTTCGATGCGGCCCTCGCGACCGCGGCCGAGGGACTCGAAGACGACGACCGCCGTCTGGCACATGAGATCGCCGCCGGCGTGCTGCGGGCGCGCGACGAGCTGGACGGCCGGCTCGCGCCGCTCGTCTCGGGCGATTGGCAGGGCACGGCCCCCGACCTGCAGGACCTGCTGCGCATCGGCGCGTACCAACTGCTCAAGCTGTCGCGGGTGCCGCCCTACGCGGCAGTGGGTGCCACCGTCGAGGTCTCCAAGCTGGTCACCGGTCGCAAGGGCGCCGGGCTGGTGAACGCCGTGCTGCGTCGCCTGGCACGCGAGGACGAGGGCGACGCCGGCGCGACTCCACCCGGCCTGGCCCAGCGCTACTCGCACCCGGGGTGGCTGGTGGATCGCTGGCTCGCGCGCTTCGGTGCGGAGCGTACCGAGGCCTTGTTGGCGCACAACAACACACGCCCCAAGCTGGTGCTGCGGCCGGCGCGCTGGAGCGCGGAGCAGCTGCGGAACGCGCTGGCCGAGCGCGACGTTGCCTTCGAGGAGGCGCCGTTCGGGACCGGGGTCGCGGTGACGCCCTCCCGCGTGTGGCGGCTGCCGGGGTACGCCGAGGGAGCGTTCCTGGTGCAGGACCCGGCCCAGGCACGGCTGCTCGAGTTCGCGGCGATCCCCGACGGTGCCCGGGTGTGGGACGCTTGCGGCGCCCCCGGCGGGAAGGCCGCGCTCCTCGCGCTGCGCGGACCGGTGGTAGCCGGGGAGCTGCGGCGCGACCGGCTGGGACGGCTGCGCGAGACCGTGACGCGGGTGGCGCCCGGTGTATCGTTAATGCTGGCCGACGCGCGGCAGCCGCCCCTGGCCGACGGGGGCACCGAGGTCGCGCTGGTGGACGCCCCGTGCACGGCGACCGGCACGATTGCCCGGCACCCCGATGCGCGGTGGCGCCTCTCGGTGAAGCGCATCGCGCGCTCGGCGGAGCGGCAGGCGGCGATTCTGGAGGGCGTGGCGCCGGTCGTCGTCCCGGGTGGGATGTTGGTGTACCTCACCTGCTCGCTCGAGCCGGAGGAGAACGAGGACCGGGTGGACGGCTTCCTGGCGCGGCACCCGGAGTACGAGCGCGACGGTGAGGATCTGTTCATCTTTCCACCCGACGCGGGCACCGACGGCGGATACGCCGCACGACTGAAGCGGACGCGATGAAATTTCGACGGCACCAACCCCGTGGGAGGAACTGGACCGGCTGGCTCGAGCCGCTGATGCGGCCGCTCCGGCAGCTGGCAGTGCTGCCCACGCGCGGCAAGCTCGCCGTCTCGGCGACCATGCTGGTCGGCGCGTTCGTCGGCGGGTACGTGATCGCGGCGCTCATCATCTTCCCGGCCCCGATCCTGGCGTCGAACGTCCCCGTCCCGCGCCTGCTGGGGATGAGCCGGGCCGACGCCCTGCAGACGCTCACCGACGCCCGCCTGGCGGTGGGCGACACCCAGTCGTCTACCCACCCCGAGGCCCCCCGGGGCGAGGTGGTGTGGCAGGACCCGCCCCCCGGCATGGCGGTGCCCGAGCGTACCTCGGTGGACGTGACGCTGAGCGGCGGGCCGCAGCGGGTGCCCGTGCCCGATCTCGTGGGGTACGACGCGGTACTGGCAGCCCAGCTCATCGCGGCCGCCGGACTGCGTATCCGTTCGATAGATTCCACCCAGGCTCCGGTGCCGCGCGGGGTGGTGGTGAACACCCGACCACCCGCCGGCTCGACCCTGCTCCCCGGCAACGGGGTGACGCTGGTGGTGAGCGTGGGGGCCCCGACCATCACCGTGCCGAACCTCACCGGGCTGTCGCAGATCGAGGCGGAGGTGGTGCTGGAGCAGGTGAACCTCGTGTTGGGTACGTCGGTGCGGCGCACGCACCAGGTCGCGGAGCCGGGCACGGTGCTGGAGCAGCGGCCGGCCCCGGGTACCTTGGCGGCGCCGGGCACGGCCATCAACATCACCATCGCGCGTCGGAGAACGCCATGAGCAATGCGATTCGGATTGCGCCCAGCGTATTGAGTGCCGACCTGGCCCGCCTGGCGGAGCAGGTGCAGGAGGTCGAGGCGGCGGGCGCCGACTGGATCCACGTGGACGTGATGGACGGACACTTCGTCCCCAACCTCACGTTCGGGGCCGGGCTGATCGCGGCGCTCAAGCGCATCACCGAGCTGCCGATCGACGTGCATCTCATGGTGGAGCGCCCCGAGGCGTACATCGAGCCGTTCAGAGATGCGGGAGCCGCGGTGTTCACGCTGCATCCCGAGGCGACCGTGCACGTGCAGCGGCACCTCGCCCAGGTGCGGGCGCACGGCATGCTGGCGGGGCTGGCCCTCAATCCGGGCTCGCCGCTCTCGCTCGCGGCCGAGGTGGTCGACGACATCGACGTGCTGCTGATCATGACGGTGAACCCCGGTTTCCCCGCACAGCAGTACATTGGAGCGGCAACCGAGAAGATCGCCCGGGCGCGCCGGCTGCTGGCGGAGTCCGAGAGCCGCGCCTACCTGGAGGTGGACGGCGGGGTTTCGCGCGACACGATCGGCCAGGCGCACGGGGCCGGGGCCGACACGTTCGTAGCCGGCGCGGCCATCTTCGGCGCCGATGACCCCGGCGCGGCATTGAAGGAGTTACGCAAACGCTGTATGGCGGACAGTGGATTCTGGTGATCGCGATCGTCGTGCTGTTGGGCGGCGGTCTGCTCGCAGGCATGGCGCTCTCGCCGGCGTTGACGCCGGTGGGGGTGCAGAGCGACGCGCCCGGTTTCCGGGCAGTCGACGTGGTGACGCTCGATACGGTGGGGCTCGGCCAACACGAGGGCGAGGTCGTGCTGCTCAACATCTGGGCCACGTGGTGCGCACCGTGCGAGGCGGAGATGCCCTCGATCCAGCGCCTGTACGACGAGCTGGCCCCCCACGGCCTCAAGGTCATGGCGGTGAGTGTGGACCAGGCGGACACCGACGAGGTGAAGGCGTGGACGGATGAGCGGGCGCTGACCTTCCCCATCTATCACGACCAGAGCCGCCGCATCGAGCGGAGCTACATGACGACGGGCGTGCCCGAGACGTTCGTGATCGACCGGCATGGGGTCATTGTGAAGAAGGTGATCGGCGCGGCCATCTGGGACGACGACGTGCAGACCGGCCTCATTCGACGGCTTCTCGGCGTGGGCGACGATGCAGTGGAAGAAACTGGCGGCTGAGATCCGCAACCGGTTCGTTCAGAACTGGCCA
>JBDGYO010000196.1:0-5204 GCA_039584015.1 Gemmatimonadota bacterium
CGATCAGCTGCTCGGAGCGGCCCGCCAGCACCACGAGCGGGATCTGCAGCAGGATCGCCACCGCGCGCGCGATGCCGATCGGTGTCAGGAACCCCCGATCCGGAATCAGGAGCAGGAGGACCAGGTTGATCGGAAGCAGGACCGCGATGGCTTGGCGCGACGCCCCGGAAGCCATGCCCACGTCGGCCAGGGCGAGCAACACCAGCGCCAGCAGCAGCTGGTTACGGTGGAAGCGCCACGCGAGCAGGCCACCAACCAGGATCACCCCGTACACCGCGAACCGGGAGAAGGATGCGAGCGGCTCCTGGAGGGAATCCACTTGGAGCAGGATCACCGCGGCGAACAGCAGCAGGCCCTCGGGCACGAACAGTGCCACAAGCTTGCGCGCCGTGGTCGAGTCCATGTTCCAGTGCACCTACTCCGCCCCTCCCTTCGATGCCGCCCTGCGTGCTACGTGAATGCCGATGCCCCCGAACAGCTTGCGGTGCACGCGCTTCACTACGAACCCGCGCTCTTCGAGCGCCGCGCTGAGATCCTGCCACGACAGGTAATGCTCGATCGACGGCGCAATGTAACCGTACGCCACGGATTGGCGGTGCCACAACCACCCGTAGAGGCGGCCTGCCAAGGCGAGGTAGCGCAGGTAGAGCGTGCGCCACAGCCGGTTGCGCGGTCGGTAGAAGTCCAGTATCAGGAGCAGGCCCCCCGGTCGCAGCACGCGGCCGATCTCATCCAGCGCCGCACCATGATCGGGGGCATTCCGGATGCCGTACCCTACCGTGACCGCGTCCACGGCCGCGTCTCGCAGCGGCAGCTGCAGCATCTGCCCGGCCGAGAAGTGCGCCCGCTGCTCGGCGAGCGTGCGTCGTCGCTGCTCGGCCACGGCGACCATGCGGTGCGACACGTCCACTCCCAGTGCCCGGGCGTGCGGCAGGCGCGCCGCCGCGCCGAGGGCCAGGTCGCCGGTGCCGCTTGCCAGGTCCAGCACGGTCGTGTTTCCTTGGACCTCTCTTGCCAGCTCACCGAGCAACTGCCGCTTCCAGCCCCGGTCCATCCCAAACGAGAATGCGTGGGTGAAGCGGTCGTACTTGGGTGCGACCACCTCGAACATGGTGGTCACGAACCGCTGCTTGCTGTCTGGGTCCCGGAGGTGCTCCTCCAGGTCCAGCTGGGGCAGCAGGTCTTCGGGCAGCGGCTGGTCCGGGCGGCGCTCGGTCATGGACGAGGAAGGTGCCTCGCGGGAACCCCGCACCGGTTCCCCGGTATGTGTTGGAACATGCTTCCACCGGCTAGGAAACTACCCGCGACGCACAAGGAGTGCGCTTTGGGACGGGGTGCTGCCGTGACGCATCGCACCAGGATCGAAGGTGGCCCCCATGCGCACGTTTGACGCCGTCGTGGTGGGGGCCGGCCCGGCCGGGAGCGTCGCCGCCGCGCTCCTGGCGGAGCGGGGGTGCTCGGTCGCGCTGGTGGAGCGCGCGGCCTTTCCCCGACCCAAGCCCTGCGCGGAGTACCTGAGTCCCGAAGCGGCCCGGGTGCTGGACCATCTGGGGCTGACCGAGACCCTGCTGCGCGAGGGAGCCGCCCGCCTCCGGGGCATGAGAGTAGTGAGCCCGGGCGGCACGCCGTTCACGGGTCGTTTTGCGGGCGTTCATCCCTTCCGTGGCTATCGGGATTATGGGCTCGCCATTCGCCGGGAAGTGCTGGATGCCCACTTGGCGGCCGCCGCGGTGGAGCGAGGCGCCGAATTGTTCGAGCGCACGACTGTGGAGGCGCTGCTAGAGGAACCCGGCGCGGCGCGTCGCGTCGAGGTGCGGTCGGGCGGGCGCCGGGACGTGCTCGCCGGCCGGGTAGTGATCGGGGCCGACGGTCTGAACTCCCGCATTGCTCGAATCCTGGGGGTGGCACGCCGGGGCCGCAGACGGCGGCTCGCCCTGGTGACGCACTACGAGGGCGTGACCGGCATGGCAGATATTGGGGAGATGCACGTGGGACGGGTCGGCTATGTCGGGCTCGCACCGGTCGGAGGCGGGCTCACCAACGTGGCGGTGGTAGCGGACCTCAGCCGGGTGAGGCGTCGGGGCTCGCAGGAAGAGTGGGCCGACGAGCTGCTGCAGGCCTTTCCAGCGGTGTACGAGCGACTGAAGGCTGGGAGGCGGGTCGCACCCGTGCGTGCGGCTGGTCCCTTTGCTCGTACCACCAAGCGCGCCACCGCCGACGGGGTTGTCCTCATCGGTGACGCGGCGGATTTCTACGACCCGTTTACCGGGGAGGGGATCTACGCGGCGCTGCGTGGGGCGGAGCTTGCCGTGCAGCAGATCCTGCCCGGGCTGGAGGCCGACCGACTCGGTGCTGCCGACCTGGCCCCGTACGACACCGCTCGGCGGCAGGAATTCGGAGGAAAGTGGATGGTGGAGCGCCTGGTGAGCTGGATGGTGGCCCATCCCGCGTGGCTCGACCACGTGGCCCGGCGCTTTGCCGACAAGCCCGCGCTCGCCGACCTGTTGGTCGGGGTCACGGGGGACTTCGTGCCGGCGGCACAGGTGCTCAAGCCGTCTTACGTGTGGCAGCTGGTGGTATGACGTCGGTCCGAGAGCTACACGATGCTTCGACCGATGCGGCAGCGCGCATGGCGCCGGGAGAGGAGTTCCTCGACTCGCCGGGCCTCGCTCCCGAGGTGGCACGCGCCACACTGGCCGACATCGCCCGCGCCAACGCCCTGTTCGGCGGGAGGAGTGCCGCGGTGTGGGGGGTGGACCGGCTGGTACGGGGAACTTCGGCGCAGACGCTCACGCTGCTGGATGTAGGGGCCGGCATGGGGGACGTGGCATCCTGGCTGGCGCGGCGCCGGCAACGTGGGACAGCGAATCTGATCCCCGTGGCCCTCGACCGCCACCGGGAGGCGGTACGGCTCTGCCGCGAGCGCGGGCTGCCGTCGGTGCAGGGGGACGCGTTTCAGTTGCCACTGGCCGACCGATCGATCGATGTCGTGGTGGCGAGCCAGTTGCTGCACCACTTCAATCGCGCGGCGGCGCTGCATCTCGTGCGTGAGCTGACACGCGTCGCCCGCGTCGGAGTCGTGGTGGGAGATTTGCGCCGCTCGCGGATAGCGGCCGTGGGGATCTGGCTTGCCGCCGTCGCGTTGCGCTTCCACGCAGTGAGCCGGCACGACGGAGTGGTGTCCGTGCAGCGCGGATACACGAAGCAGGAGCTGGCAGAATTGCTGCGGGAAGGCGGCGTGGCGGCCACGGTCTCGGCGCGTCCTGGCTTCCGTCTCGTGGCTACCTGGAGGGTGAGCGATGCGGACCGTTGACCGGGCGTCCGTAGATGCGCCGCTCGACCGGGCGTTTGCGGTCGCCGCCGACGTCGAACGGTGGCCGGACTTCCTGAAGCACTATCGCTGGGTGCGGATGCAGGAGCGTACCGAGCGGGGTGGAGTGGTGGAGATGGCGGCGTGGAGGCCGTTCGGGATCTTCAGGTATCCGACGTGGTGGCTGTCCGAAATGGAGATCGTTCCCGGCGAGCACGTCGTGCGCTACCGCCACATCGGCGGAATCACCAGGGGAATGGATGTGGAGTGGAAGCTCGAAGAGCGGGGCGACCGCGTCGATGTGACCATCGTCCACGAGTGGGACGGCCCGCGGTGGCCCCTCATCTCCCGGATCGCTGCCAACTGGGTGATCGGCCCGGTGTTTATCCACGGCATCGCCTCGCGCACCCTGGCAGGCGTCAAGCGAAAGGCAGAGTCGTCATGACGGAAGTAGTGATCACCGGCATCGGGTGCGTGACACCGATCGGCACGGGGCTGGAGGAGCTATGGGCCGGCTTGCGGGCCAGGCGCTCGGCGGTCCGCACGATCTCGCGCTTCGACCCGACGCCGTTCAAGAGCCGGATCGCGGCGGAGCTCGACGACTTTCGACCGCGTGACCATCTGCCGCAACGCTCGGCGAAGCGGCTCGACCTGTTCTCCCAGATCGGGGTCGTGTCCGCCGCGCAGGCCCTCGAGGATGCCGGCATCGCGCCGCAGCGCGAGGACCGGGACCGCATCGGCGTCATGATGGGCTCGGCCCTGGGTGGCGTGGCACACGCCGAGGGACAGGTGGGGGTCTACCTGCAGGAGGGGTTGCGCGGCGTGGACGCGGCGCTCGCCACCTCGGTGTTCGGTGGGGCGGTCTCATGCAACATCGCGATCCACTTCGGGCTCACCGGCCCCAATTCCACCAATGCCATGTCGTGCGCCTCCGGCACGGTCGCCATCGGCGAAGCGTTCCATGCGATCCGCGCCGGGCGCGCCGATACGATGCTGGCCGGTGCGGCCGAGGCGCCGTTGTCGCCGCTCAGCTTCGGGGCGTTCACGATCATCCGGGCCATGTCCACGCGCAACGACGATCCCGAACGGGCGTCACGACCGTTCGATGAGGCGCGCGACGGCTTCGTGATGGGAGAGGGTGCTGCCGTGCTGCTGCTCGAGCGGAAGGATCGGGCCGTCGCCCGCGGCGCACGCATCTACGCCGAGATCATGGGATACGCGCTCACCAACGACGCCTACAACATGACCGCTCCCAAGCCCGACGGCCGGGAGGCCGCCCGCGCCATGACCCTCGCGCTGGAGGACGCGCGCGTGGCGGCGAGCGACATCGGCTACGTGAACGCGCACGGCTCCTCCACGCCACTGAACGATCCCACCGAGACCAAGGCGGTGAAGCGGGTGTTCGGGGACCACGCTGCTCGGCTCGCGATCAGCGGCACCAAGGGCTACTATGGCCATGCCCTCGGCGCGAGCGGTGCGATCGAGGCCGGCATCACGGCCCTCGGCCTGTCGCGCGGCTGGCTCCCGCCCACCGTGAACCATGACAAGCCCGACCCCGAATGCGATCTCAACTACCTGGGGAACGGCAATGGTGATGCGGGGCTGAATGGCGCGCCCGAGTTCGCGATGTCCAACTCGTTCGGGTTTGGCGGGGTGAATGCGGTGGTGGTGATGCGGAGGGGGTGAGGCGGGCGTGGCCGTGGCGTGAGCCCGCCATCGGCTGCATGATTGAGCGAGCAACCCAACCTCCCACGCCGAGGCAACCATGACACGCCACCTGCTGGGCACGTTCCTCCTCCTGGCCCTGTGCGTCCCGGGCCTGGAGGCCCAGGCCCATGAGTTCGAGACGACGCAGATCGCCGACGGCACCTACCAGTTCCGGTTTCGCTCCCAC
>JBDGYO010000197.1:0-5196 GCA_039584015.1 Gemmatimonadota bacterium
ACCTGGGTGCCCTCGGTCATGCAGGGGTCAAGTGCGGGCGGTGTGCGGTCAAGTCTCCGCCGGCGAAGCGCGCCGCTTCGAAACGGTGTTTCCAGGACTTCTTCCGATCCTCGAAACCGCAGGCTAGGGTATGCCTTGCAGCCGCTCCAACTCCGCCTCAGTAAACGGATTCACACCTGACTCCAACGCCGCCAACCAATCCGCCCGTATCTCCAAGAACGGCCCCTCCGCGGCGTTCTCCACCACGTATTGTAGATCCGCGATGGCCCCCTCAACATTCCCTGTCAGCGCCCGGGCCACCGCGCGGCTGTCCCGCCGATTGACGTTCGTGCTGTCGGGTGCGACGGCGAGATCACACGCATATAGTACCCGCTCCGCGTGGCCGTGGATGCTGGCGAACCAGCAGATGCCGTTCCACGTATCGGGACCAAACGTTACCGGCGCTTCGGAAAGGTCGGCGCGCTGGATGGCTAGGAACGCGGGTTCGAAGTCGCGCGCGACGACGGTGAGACTATCAATCTCCGCTTCGGCCACGACGACGGCACGGACGGCGTCCACGAGATCACGAGAGGGCGGAGCGGCGCCCACGAGCTCGGGCACGACCCCGACGAGCCTTTCATCGATCCGGCGCGCGAGCGCCTGGGCATCCTCCGGCGACGATTGGCCGGGAACGCTGGCCGCACTGAGGGTGACGAGATAGCGGCCGCGGATGAAGTGAATGACGTCCGTGTCGATCCTGATACCACCGCGCATGCGCGCGAGCCACTGGATCGATCGCGTGCCGATGGTCTGAGCCTCGATGTGCTCGAACGACGAATCCCCTCCGCCGAGAACCAGATCAGCTATCGCCTGTTCGTCGCCCATGGCCGAGCGCACGTAGGCTTCGAAGTCGAGCCGTTCGAAATCCAGAAGCGCCTTGAGGGCGTACGCCTCGTTCTCGTACTGTGCGACCTCCATCTCGACGACGATCGCCTCGGAGTTGCCGGTGGAGAACGTGAAGGCGCGACCCTCGAGCGTTCTCGAGTAGACGGGAACGCCGTCATTCCGCACCAGGGACCGCTCACCAAGCCGACTCCCCGGCACATCCACCGGGTGCAGCAGCACCTCGTCGAGCGCAACTCCAACGTTTGCGGCGACGGACAAGTCCTCGTCTTCCTCGCCCGAAGTCGATGGGGACGGATCGAAGTCGTTCAGATACTCCGCGTCGGCCCGCACCCGTTCGTCCATGATCGCCAGCAGCCCGGCCAGATCGTCCCCCTGCATGCCCGCTACCCCGAGGGCGGCGCCCGAAAACGCGACCCGGCCACGACTAAGGAACGTGAGGGCAAGGTCCATGGTGGCGAAGGGCGTCACCATCTCCATCATCCACCCCGCGGCGTGGTCGGTGATCGAGCTGAGGTCGATCTCTCGCATCTCCCCCATGGAGACCTGCGCCATCCCCATCTGGCTGATGTACGCCTGAAGGAGCGCCCGCATGTCGAACAACTCCAACCACATGAGAGCTTTGCTCGCCTCGACGTTACTGTTGTACACTTGGGCGCCGAGCTCGAGATACAGCAACTGCGAGCCGCCCACCGTGAACACCATCTGTTCGGCGGCAAACGTCCGGGAAAAGGCCTCCAGGACCTCACCGCCGGCGAATTCCTGGAGGAAATCGGGGGAGGTCGGCCCCTCGTCCGCGAGGGTAGCACCGCCCGGGAGATCGTCGACCGAGAGGACCACGTCCGGGAGGCGTCCGACCTCGGCAACGGTTCCGGGTGCGATGAGACCCCGTGACCCGCTCCGGTCGAGGGTAACGGACACAGCGTCGTCCTCCGCCACGGCCCGGATCCAGGCCTTGAGGGCGCCGATGCTGTCGGGCGGCTCGAGACCTCGGCGCCCACCCATCTCGCGCACAATGCTGACCGTGCGACCTACCTGTCGGTAGTCCCCCAAGTAGTACCCGAACGTGCCGCGTACCGACACGTCTTCGGGCAAATCGGCGCGCCACCCATCGGGCAGCTCGACCTCGAACCGCGATCGATGAATGGACGCGTCGTTGACGGACGCCACGTCGATCGGGAACTGACGTTCCCCTTCGGATTCGAGCTGCGTCAGGAGCGAGCGGTCGCCGTAGACGCCGAGCGGGAGGTTCAACAGGTACCTGTCACCAACCTCCCCGAGGATGTCCGGCACCGTAAACCAGATCGTCACCCGGGCAGGCGTGGCGAGGTCTCGCCCTTCGAACGCGTGGCTGCTGTCGACCTCGGCGCCATCCCACGAGGCGGAGTTGAGGTAGCTCCGGATCAGCCCGTCGCGCTCATCGTCGCCGAGCTGATCGTAGCTGCTGAAATCGCCGCGCATGCCATACTGCCAGCTGCCCAACGCCGTCAGGGTCAACGATCCCGTGAACCGGTTATCGCGGCTGAGTGTGCCCACGATCGACTGTTCGAACAGGTTGGCCTCGGTGGAAGCGGCGGGCAGCACCACCACCTCGGTCTCCCGCCCATCTCGCAACACAACACCCGCTTCCCCCTGCAACGCGATTGGCAACTCGCCGTACGGTGCGAGGGCAGTGGTGAGGTCGAGGTACTTCGGACCGTCCGGCCCCTCCACCGTGGCGATCATGTGGTCGAGCTGCTTGAGGCTCGGCGCCAGGCTGTCGAGCCCGCCCTCGGAGGAGACGAGCACCGGATAGGCTTCCACCCCCATCTTCCGCGCGAGGGTCACGAACAGCGTCGTCTTGTCCTTGCAGTCCCCGAACCCCGACGCCATCACCTGAAGAGGCGTCCGCGGCTGATACGCGCCGTCCCCCAATGGGAGTGACACGTAGCGGAAGTCCTGCGCCACCCACCGGTAGGTCGCCCGAAGCGAATCCTCAATCGAGCGCGCACTCGTGAGCTGCGCGGTGTGCTCCGCCTCGATCTCGGGACTCGACACGTAGCGATCCTCGATCAGCGAGTGGTACCACCTGCCGATCTGATCCCAAGTCAGATCACCCGAGATCCTAATAGTCGTGAAGACATCGTTCGGAGAGCCCCAGTAACTCTCGGGCTCGACTGCGGGGAGGTCGCGTGAGACCCACATCAGGACCTTCCGCCCGTCTACGAGGCGCTGGAGCGGCGGGGCGTCGATGTTCCAGTCGCGCACCCGGAGCGTGAGGCCTTCCGGCATGTCGAGGATGACCCGCGAGTGCAGAATGGGCACGAGCGCGTTGACGCCAAAGGCGTACCACACGTCGCCGGGCAGCCGGGGATCGAACGTCTCGAGGGTGTAGCTGTAGTCCAGGAGCGTCCCGGGAGCCACCCCGCCCACCGCGATCTGTACGATCCGCTGGTCGCTGCGCAGGTGAGAGCCTTCCCCGACGGACGTCGATGACTCCTGCCGGTGCTCCGGCCCGTCACTCAAGACGGTGCCATCCGGCCGGAGCACGCGGAGCCAATTCAGGCGAAAGCGTTGGCGCTTAGGATAGTAGCCGAACGCAAGCTCGCCCAGACTGCGGGCGCCGTCAGCGGTGAGCACGTGCCCCACCTGGCGAATGGTGTACGACGTCTGACCGCCAGCGTCCACCCGCATGATCGCGTCGTCGAGCAGGATGACCACGTCCTCACCGCGGTAGTCTGCCGGGTCGACGGCGCGGGCGTAGATCGTGTCGGGGTCGACCGATGGATCGCCCGCCTCGGTAACCACGGGCGCCTGCGCAGGCGCCGCAACGGGTGCAGCTAGAGCCAACAGCGATAGAACAACGGCATTTCGGCGCGGCACTAGGAACCTCGGCGTCGGCGGTCTGGCGGTCGCGTTGTCGGTGGCGTCCTGAGATAGTCGGGGCGCCGCCCTGGCAGCGGGCCCTCAAGACCATCGGCGGTTCGACGATCCATCAAGATTGGCCAGGGACCAGACCGGATCAACAAGTGATCTTGTCGGGATAGTGCCTTTCTTGGGGCATCGGGTGCGAGATTTGGGACATTCGTTGCTGCTGACGCTCTTCTGACACCCTCAGCGCCTGGCGCGCCCGCGCGCGACACCTCAAACCAACACCCGACCCACCTCGTAAGCATCATTGTCTCACACCCAAGACCACCCGCGATCCCGGCGCCGCCCGCGGACATCAAGGGAAGAATCGGTCGGGATAGTGCCTGTTTCGGGGCACGGAATGCCTGATTTGGGACATTCGAGGCAGATGTGCTGCTCCGTGATCGTGATGCTCCGAAGCGGCCGGCGCTCTTCGGCCTCCACCGCGGGGGCCGGACCGCCGCGCAACCTAGTCACACCCCCTCCCACCGCTCCTCGAACTCCTCCCGCTCCACCGGGACCCACTTGTACCGCACGTGAAACCCGCTCTGCTGCTCCTCCGTGAGTCCGTCAAGCCGCCGTGCCGCCGCCAGCCCCCTGATCGACAGCTCCTTCCTCTCCTCCAGCGCCAGCTCTGCAACCGGGCCCTCAAGCTCGGGATAGGTGTACTGCACCGCCGCGTGGAGCGTGAACGGGAGATGCTTGCCGTCGCGGATCTCGCGGCCGAGGACGAACCAGACATCGCAGAAGACCGGGCCTCCGGCCGCGCCCAACAGGGTCGCCAGCAGCACGCCGTTGACGAACTCCAGCACCGTCTCGTCGGATACCCTCAACCGCCGTGCCGCGTAATCGTGCCACTCGCGTGTGAGACACTCCGGATCGAACCTCACCGGAATCATCGGTCGAGCCCCTCACGCTGCCGCGGTCCGATCCAGCCCCACACCCGCCGCACCATCCCCTCGACGACCGCGAACGTGATCATCGCGAGCAGGCCCAGGACCGCCGCGAGCGCCCAGAAGGCGATGATGCGCTCAATCCAGATCGTCATCGCCGCCTCCTCGCTCTTTCGCGGTGACGCGCTGGACGCGCCGCAGCTCCTCCATCACCATGTCCCTCACATCGAGCCTGTTCTGGTCGTTGTAGAGGATCGCCAGGTTGAGCAGCGTCATCTCGTGCCAGATCGTGGGCTGTGTCTTGTACCGCGACAGCTCGATCGACGTGAGGTAGAGCTCCTCCGCCTCGTCCAGCCGCCCCTGAGCGTGGCAGGCGTAGCCGATCCGGTCGTAGGCATAGACCACCATCGGGTGCGTATGCTCGACCGTGGGATACATGTGGAACAGGGCCTCGCGGAAGCACTCCTCCGCGAACTCCTCCTTGTTGCCGCCCTCCCACCTGGCGAGCGCGATCATCCCCTGGCGCAGCAGC
>JBDGYO010000198.1:0-5180 GCA_039584015.1 Gemmatimonadota bacterium
GGACGAGGACATCCCGACCAACGGCGGGATGCACCGCGCCGTGACGGTGCGGGCCCCGGAGGGGTCTCTGGTGAACGCACCGTGGCCCCGGGCGGTCGCTGCCGGGAACGTGGAAACCTCGCAGCGGATTACCGACACGCTGTTTCTCGCCCTTGCCCAGGCAGCCGACCTCGCCGCCCAGGGGCAGGGTACGATGAACAACGTGGTGCTGGGCGGCGATGGGTGGACGTACTACGAGACGCTCGGCGGGGGACAGGGCGCCTCACCGGGAGCCTCCGGGCCGTCGGGGGTGCACGTCGGCATGTCCAACACCCGCAACACGCCAGTGGAAGTCTTCGAGCTGGAGCACCCCATGCGGATCGTGACGTATGCTCGCCGCTCCTCCAGCGGCGGTGCCGGGCGGCATCGTGGTGGAGAAGGGGTGATCCGCGCCTACCAGGCGCTCACCGATGTGGAGGTGAGCGTGATTAGCGAGCGCCGTCGCCGCGCGCCACAGGGGGCCGCGGGCGGGGAGCCGGGAGCACCAGGCCGTAACACGCTCAATGGAGAGATGCTGGGAGGCCGGGTGGAGCTGACGATCAAGCCCGGTGACGTGCTGCAGATCGAGACGCCGGGGGGTGGTGGCTGGGGAGCCCTAACAGGGAAAGGGTAGGACGGGAAGCGGGAAGCGGGAAGCGAGAAGCGTGATGGAATAGCGAGTCCGGGGTCCTACCGGAGCGAACCTCACGAGCACTGACCGGCGGCAGGTCGCAGTCGTGGAGGAAGGGCCTTACATCGTCGACGGACGAGGACTTCACCGTGCCTCGTGGGGAGTGCCAGTTCGCGGAGGTAGGTCCCGGTCTCGCTGAGTCTTACTCCTCCCGCTTCTCGAACACCTTCGCCTCCACGAACAGCTTCAACAGATCGGAATCGAGCATCCCTGCTTCGGTCTCGGTCTGGAGAATGTCGAGTGCCTTGGGGCCGGGGACCGCGCGCTTGTAGGGCCGGTCGGCGGCGGTGAGCGCGTCGAAGATGTCGGCAATCGTCATCATGCGGGTCTGAATCGGGATCTGATCGCCCGCGACCCGCCGCGGGTAGCCCGTGCCGTCCAGCTTCTCGTGGTGCCCGTAGGCGATGCCCGGAATGGACTGCAGCTCCTTGGTCCAGGGAATCTGGAGCAGGAAGCGGTAGGTATGGGTCACGTGGCTCTCGATCTCCAGCCGCTCGCTCTCATCCAGGCTTCCCTTGCGAATGCTCAGGAACCGCACCTCGTCCCCGGTGAGATAGGGCTGCTTGCGGCCGTCGAGGTCTTCGTAGTACCGCTCAGCGTAGCGGATCAGATTCTCGAAACTCCCCTCGGGAAGCACGGTGGGCTCGTTCGAATCGAGGACCAGGTGCATGAATCGGTCGAGCTCCTCCAAGTGCTCCCCATGGTCGCCCTCGAGCGTGCGCAGGAACCCGTCGTATCCGTCCGTCCCTTGCTTTTCGAGATACTCGGCGCGCTGCCGGTGGTACTCCGCCTCGATGGTGCGGCGGATGAACGCGAAGCGTTGCCGGATGAGCGCGAGGTCCGGAGGATAGAGCTTCTTGGCCTTGACCAGCACCTGTTCCCGCACGCCGACCTTGCCGAAGTCGTGTAGCAGGCCGGCGTAGCGGATCTCCCGGATCTCCTCCTTGGAGAACCGCACGTGGCGGTAGGGGCCGTGAGCGTTTCGGTCCACGATCTCCGCCAATCCAACCGTCATCGAGGCCACGCGCCCGGAGTGACCGAACGTGGTGGGATCGCGCTGCTCGATCGCGGTCACCGACGCCCGCACGAACCCCTCGAACAGTCGCTCGATGTCCTCGTATAGCTGGCTGTTCTCGATGGATACGGCCGCCTGTCCCGCCATGGCCGACACCAGCTCCACCAACCGGTGCGTGTAGGGGATGACCTCTGCGTCGAAGTCCTCCGGCTCGGCGAGCTCGGCATCGCCGTGGCGCTTGCGGTTGATGAGCTGCAGCACCCCGATGACCTCGTCCTTGTGGTCCTTCATCGGGACGGTGAGGATCGACTTCGAGCGGTACCCGTACTTCTCGTCGAACGAGCGGTTGAACGTGTAGTCCACGTCGGGCGGCAGGAAGTACACGTCATCGATCACCAGCGGTTCGCCCGTGGTCGCTGCCCACCCCGCGATGCTGGTCGTGTCCAGCGCCATGGTGAACTCGACGAACGGGATGTCGGGCCGGGAGACGCTCTGGGACAGGGTGAAGCGCAGCCGCTTCGTCCCGTCCTCCTGCTCCTCCACGATGTACAGGCTACCGCCGTCGGAGCCCGTGATACGCAGCGCCTGCGACAGGATGAGATCGAGCAGCGCGTGGTAGTCCCGCTCCGTGGAGAGCGCCATCCCGATGCGCGTGAGCTCCTTGATCTCGCGCGTGCGGAACGCCGCTTCCTGCCGGGCGCGAATGGAGTCGGCGCGCGCCGCGGCCTCGCGGTAGGCGCCCCGCAGCGCCACCAGGAGCTGGCGCGGCTGCCACGGGTGCGGCACGAATGCGGCGATCAGGTCCTCGGGCAGTCCTTCGGGCACGTCCTGCTCGTTGGGGGCGCCGGTCGCCACCACGGCTCCACCCTCGCCCACGAACCGTCGCAACCGGTCGGCCGGGAAGCGGTCACGGCTCGCCGCGGCAAGCACGAACACGGTGGGCGATCCCGTCACGACCAGCTCGCCGTGCGACTCGACCAACTGTGATGTGATGCCCTCGGTCTCCAGAGCCGCCGCGACGGCGTCGAGCTCGAACGTGCCGGTGTGGAGCAGGGCGTACTTCATGGCGATGGCGTGGTCGTATCGGCAACCGCCGAGTCGGGGGGCGGTGGAGGCGTGACGCCCCACAGCATGCGCAGCGGCCGGCGGCTGAGCTGCTCGGCGAAGTGCTCGAAGATCACGGCGGAGCGAGTGAGCCGGTCGATCGCGAAGTCGATGTCCTCACGGTTCTCACTCGCCATGTCATGCGCGGTGATCGCGAGGCTGTCGAGCTCCACCAGCAGTCGGTTGGTGGTTTCGAGCGCGATCATGATGCTGTCGCTCACGGGGCCGACCCGTGGTTCCACCTGTGCCAGGATGCTGTTGGTGCGCTCCAGGCCCTGCGACAGCTGGTCCAGCACATGCTCCAGTTGGGGGCGGGCGTTGGCGAGCAAGGTACCCGTCTCGTCCACCGTCGCTGTCGTCCTCACCACGAGATCGCGCGTCTCGGTGAGGGCCTCGAGGATGTCCCCCTTCATGCCGGTGGCGATCTCGAGCAGCGCCTCCATCATGTTGCTGCGCCGATCCGAGCCGAGCGTGTCGCCGGGCTGCAGGTAGGCGGCTCCTGGAGAGGGTGGGGGCATCTCGAACTCGATGATGGCGGCGCCCACCAGCGTCGGCGGCGGGGCGATGATCGCCTGCGTGCCGACCGGGAGCCGCAGGCGCGTCCCGTCGGGGAAGCGCTCGCGGATCGACAGCGTGGCGATGAAGTCGAGCTGGTTGCTCGCGGAATCGAGGTGCGGGTTGACGGCCGTGACCCGCCCGATCTCGAGGCCCTGGAGCTCCACGCGCGTGTCCTGGGTGAGGCCCTCAGCCTCCGCAGCACGCATGTGCAGCTGGTAGCGCCCCTCCAGCAGGCCGCTCGACAGCACCGCCGTGCCCACCACGATCCCGATGGTCACGAGGATGAAGAGCCCGACGAGGAAATCGGTACGTCCCGTGGCTACCTCCCGCTCACGCGTCGCGCACGAGCGCGCCCTTGGCGAGGCGGTACCGCACCTCGACCCGCGACTCGAGCAGCTGGGGGATGAACTGCCCCGTCATGAACACGGTGCGCCTCGAACCTGTCTCAGTCTCACCACCTCGCGCAAGCTCCAGCAGCTCGGCAGCGGCGCGGGTGGTCAGGCCGTCGAACGGGTCCGCCAGGATCACCAGGTGGGGATCGAACGCCAGCGCCCGCGCGAGGGCCGTCCGCCGACGCTGCTCCTCAGTGGCCTCGGCCGGCCGGAGGTCCGGCGCGTCGCCGAGCTTGACCATGGTCAGCATGATCCGGATCCGACCGTCGATCTCGCGCTCGGTGAGGTCGCTGCCATAGCGCAGCGGCAGGGCGACGTTGTCCTTGAGCGAGAGGTTGTGCAGCAGACCGTCCCCGGCGGGCAGATACCCTACTTGCCGCCGGAAGGCGAGCGCGCCGCGGCGCGACAGCCTGGCCACGTCCTCTCCGAACAGCAGCACGCGGCCGGCCGGCGGGGGTTTCAGGGCGAGGGCGAAGCCGGCCAGGGCGTCCACGCCGCTCGCCTCGGGTCCCGTGACCACGACCGCGCGGTGCTCCGGCACCTCGAGAGTGATCCGCGAGCCGAGCCCCGGCAGGGCCACGTCCTCGAAGTAGAGGGGCGCCGTCATGCCATGAGGATCACGAAGAGGCCGGAACACAGAAAGATCGCGATGATGCTGCCCACGGCAGCCCGACTGGCGGCGACCGGGATCTCGGTGGGTGACCCCCGTACGCGGAGGCCGTAGAAGCTGGGGATCGTGCCCACGATGATCCCGAAGACGAGCCCCTTGGTCACGGTCACCCACACGTCGCCTGCCGACAGCGAGGCGAGCACGATGTCGAAGTAGCGCTCCGGCATCATCCCGTTGGCGGTGGCCGCCAGCAAGCCCGAGACGATCGCCACCAGGTCGAACATGATGATCAGCCCCACGATCGAGAGGATGGAAGCCCCGAAGCGCGGCAGCACGTGGTAGTGCAGGGGATCGATGCCCATGCCTTCCAGCGCATTGATCTCGCCCATCACCTTGTTGGTGGCCAGCTCCGCCGCGATGGCTGTGCCCGATCGGCCCGCCACCGCCAGGGCCGTGATCAGCGGTCCCAGCTCCCGCACGATGGCTACCACCATGAGCCGGCCCAGCAACTCCGTCGCGCCCAGCCGCCCCAGCTCTCGCACCGCCTGTGAGATCACCAGGAAGCTGAGGATCGATGAGAGGACGAGGATGATGGGGAGGGCCTGGAGGGCCGTGAACCACACCTGCCGAAGGAGTACCCGGAAGGCTACGCGGCGGCCGGCCCGAGGGAGCCACCGTGCCGCCTCCAGCGTGAAAAAGGAGAAGCGCGCCAGCGCCCCCAACAAGGCGATCGAGCGCGCTACTCCTTGACCGAGTGCTGCGACTGGCGCCGTCACGCGCCTATGTTACTAC
>JBDGYO010000199.1:0-5164 GCA_039584015.1 Gemmatimonadota bacterium
TACGTGGGAGGTCGGGCTCGTTCTCACTGGGAGCGAGATCAAGTCGGTGCGCGCCGGGAAGGTGAGCCTCAAGGGAGCCTTCGGGGTAGTACGGCGGGGCGAGGTCTGGCTGGAAGGGATGAACATCGCCGCGTATGAGTCGGGAGGGTACACCAATCACGAACCCGAACGCCCGCGCAAGGTGCTCATGCACCGCCATGAGCTGCGACGTCTCATCGGTGCCGTCGAGCAGAAGGGGCTCACCCTGATTCCCCTCGACATCCATCTCAGTGAGGGCTGGGCGAAGGCGACCCTGGCGCTCGCCCAGGGAAAGAAGCGCCACGACAAGCGCGAAGACCTGAAGCGCCGTCAGGCCGAGCGGGAAGCGGCGCGTGCCATGGGGCGGCGGCGATGACCGCGTTGCTTGCGCTGGCGGCGCTCTCTTTGCTGGGGGCCGGTGCCCCGCCGCCGGCTGCCAACGCGCCGGCGATGATCGTGGTCGCCACCGCGCGTGGCGAGTCGGCGGTGCCCGTGGCGACCCACCTGGGGCATCCGGCACTCTCTGCGCCGATGCTGGCGGAGGTCCTTCCCATGAGCGCGGTGGTGGACAACGGGTGGGCCGTGGTGGGCTTCGCCGACCAGCCGTTCCGCTTCCTGTTGGGTGCTCCCGTGCTGCTGCACCACAACCAGATTCTGCCGCTGGTGGGCGGCGCCTACGTCGCGCGCGACACCCTCTACGTGCCGCTCCAGTGGCTGGCCGAGCACGTGCCGCGGCTGTTCCGGGAGGGGTATCGCTACGACCCGCTCGCCGGCCGGTTTGAGGAGGCCCGTCTAGCTCCCGTCGTGACCGGTGCGAGCGCCGTGGCGCTCGATCCGGCTGCGATGCGGCCGCCTTCCGATCGTGCACGCAGCAACGGCTTTCGCATGCAGCACCAGGTGGTGGTGGACGCGGGGCACGGCGGCGTCGACAACGGCAACCCGGGTAGATACCTCCCCACCGGTGTGAAGGAAAAACACGTGACGCTCACCATCTCCAGGCTGCTGCAGGCCGAGCTGGAGAGCCGAGGCGTCGACGTGATCATGACGCGCACGCGGGACACGCTCATCGATCTGCGAGATCGCGCGCCCATGTGCCGTGCTGACTGCGATCTCTTCGTCAGCGTCCACGTGAACAGCCTGCGACCGCGCCGCGGCTACGACCGCATCAACGGGGTGGAGACGTACTTCTTGGGAGACGCGCTCACCGCCGAGGCGCGCCGCGTCGCGGACATGGAAAACGAGGCGCTGCGCTACGAGACCGGCGACCCGAACGAGACCGACGACGCCCTCGAGTTCATCTTCAAGGACCTGCACACGAACGAGTTCTTGCGGGAGTCGGCGCTCCTAGCCGACATCGTGCAGACCGCCACCGCCCGCGTGCACCCAGGCGAGGACCGGGGCGTGGCGCAGAACCGATTCGTGGTGCTCGCGACCGCCACGCGTCCTGCCATCCTGTGGGAAACCGGCTTCGCCACCAACCGCCGCGACGGTGCCTATCTCGCCTCCGCCGAGGGCCAGCGCGAGATCGCCAGGGCGGCAGCCGAGGGGATCGAGGAATACCTCAAGCGCTACGAAGAGAAGGTGCTGGCAGGCACTGGCCAATGACGCGACGGGGCCTCGGACGGGCCGGCTGGGTGCTGGTCGGGGTGGCCGCCGGGTGCGCATACTACAACGGGCTCTACAACGCCAATCGACTGATGGGTGAAGCCGAGACGGCCCGGGAGCAGGGCCGCTCGGGCGAAGCGCGCGCGCTCTACGCCCAGGCGGCCGTGAAGGCGGAGTCGGTGGCCGTGCGGCATCCCAGCAGCAACTGGCGCGATGACGCGCTGCTCCTCTGGGGGCAGAGCTTGCGGAGGGGCGGAGAGTGTGACGAGGCGGTCCAGCCGCTGCAACTGGCCGTGGACTCGAGCCCCGACCCGACTCTGCGGGAACGGGCCGCCCTGGAGCTGGGAGCATGTCGCGTCGTGATCGGAGAGCCAGACGCGGCGGCCATCGTGCTTGCCCCACTGCTCGAGGCCGGAGACTCGGCCATCGCCGCCGGGGCCGCGCTGTGGAAGGGCCGGGCCGAGCTGGCGCGCGGCGCATCGGGTGCCGCCATCCAGGACCTGCTGCGCGCACCGCCCGACTCGGCGGCGTTCGATCTGGCGCGGGCGTATGGTGCCGCGGATTCTGTGAGCGTGGCGCGCGCGGTGTTGCAAGCCCAGCTCGCGGCACCCTACGAGGAGGACCGCTGGATTCTCACCCTCGACTTCCTGGGCGCGCGGGACCTTCAGGCCGCAACCGACCTGACCGACGATCTGGTGGCGCGCTCCGACCTGACGGCGGGAGAGCGGGCGCGGCTGCTCCTGGCGGATGGCGAACGCTGGGATGCGATCGGCGAGTGGGACCACGCGGCCGGGCGCTACACCGAGGCGGTGCGCGCCGCGCCCGACTCGCTGGAGGGGGGTGTGGCCGGAGCGCGGCTCGTGCTGGTGGACGTGAAGCGCGCCGCAGACCCGGCGGACTTGCCCGAGCTGCTGGAGCGCAGCCGCGCAGTGGCCGAGAGGGGTGGGGAGGCGGCCCGGCTCGTCGGTCCTGCTGAGCGCCTGCTGCGGGAGGTCGTGCAGGCCCTCGAGCCGCCGGTCGGCGCGGACGACGCCGTGCGTCTGTTCGGGGTGGCGGAGGCGCTGCGCGACTCGCTCGAGGCCCCGAAGCTGGCGGCGGCACTCTTCTGGCGGATTGCCCAGGACCATCCAGCCTCGTTCGTGGCACCCAAGGCCCTGCTCGCGGCGGCGGCGCTGGAGCCGGAGCGGGCGGCGGCAGCGCTGTCGCTCCTCACCACTCGATACCGTGACTCGCCCTACGCGCTGGCGCTGTCCGGTGAAGGTCTGGATGCCTTCCGGGCCGCCGAGGATTCGCTGCGAGTGCTGCGGGCCGCCGCGCGGAGGCAGCCGTGAGCGCGCCGATCGAGGTCCTCGGCACGACGTTCCAGAACCCCGTGCTGCTGGCCGCGGGCACGGCGGGGTTCGGGCGGGAGCTCGAGGGCGTGATCGACCTCGACCGCCTCGGAGGGATCGTGACCAAGGCGGTGAGTCCCGAGCCCCGGGCGGGGCACGCGGCCCCGCGGGTGGCGGAGTTCGGCGGCGGGATGCTCAACGCGGTCGGGCTCGCCAACCCCGGGGTGGAGCACGTGGTCGAGCACGACCTGCCCTGGCTGGCGGAGCACCTGGTGCGCGCCCGGGTCCTGGTCAACGTGGTTGGGTTCGTGGTGGAGGATTACGAGTCGGTGGTGCAGCGGCTCGACGAGGCGACCGGGATCACCGCCTTCGAGCTCAACGTCTCCTGCCCCAACACCGCCCGCGGCGGGGAAGAGTTCGGGGCCGACAGCGCCGTCCTAGCCGACCTGGTGCGACGCTGCCGCGCCGCCACGAACAAGCCGCTGGTCGTGAAGCTCTCACCCACGCTGCCCGACATCGCGTCCACCGCGGAGGCCGCCGCCCAGGCAGGGGCCGACGGGTTTTCGTTGGTGAACACCATTCCCGGAGCGCTCTTCAGGCTCGGGGCCGAGGTGGCTCAGGCCCGGCTCGGCTACGGACAGGGTGGGGTGAGTGGTCCGGCCCTCCTGCCGGTGGGCGTGCTGGCCACCCGCCGGGTGCGCGAGCGCACCGGCCTCCCCGTGATCGGCGTGGGCGGCATCCGCACGCTGGAGGACATCGGTCAGTACCTCGAGGCCGGCGCCAGCCTGGTGGCGGTTGGGACCGCCGCCATGGCGAGCCCGCGCCTGCCCCAGGTCCTGGCCGAGGAGTGGATGCGACGTGGCTGAGGTGATCGTCGCGCTGGACCTGCCCACGGCAGACGATGCCCTGCGGTTGGTGGACCAGCTGCCGGGCCTCCGCTGGGCCAAGGTCGGGCCCGTGCTGTTCGTGCGGGAAGGGCCGGCGCTGGTACGCGAGCTCAAGGCACGCGACATCGCCGTGTTCCTCGATCTCAAGTGGCACGACATCCCCAACACCGTGGCGGAGGCTGCCCGGCAGGCGGCGGCGCTCGAGGTGGACCTGGCCACGGTGCACGCCCTGGGGGGTCGCGCCATGCTGGAGGCGGCCGTGAAAGCCGCGGGGGCAATGCGTCTCGCCGCGGTCACCGTCCTCACGTCCCACACCCCGGAGACCTACGCGGAGGTGGTGGGGAAGGAGGTGGCCTCCGAGGTCTTGAGCGAAGCCGTCCGCCTGGCTACGCTCGCTGTCGGCGCGGGGGTCGGGGCGCTGGTGACCTCGCCCCACGAGGCGGCAGCCGTAGCCGAGGTGGCGGGGCCCGACCGGTGGCTGGTGGTGCCGGGCATCCGTCCCGCCGGGAGCGCGGCCGACGATCAGAAGCGGACCGCAACGCCGCGGGAAGCGGTGGCGGCCGGCGCGACCCACCTGGTGGTGGGCCGACCGGTCACGCGGGCCGAACGCCCGGCGGCGGTGTACCAGGAACTGTGCGAGGCGGCATCGTAAAGGGGGCAATCATGGGCGGACGGCGATGGTATTTGGGGTCATTGGCGGCCTGCGTGCTGGCCGTCGCCCCGGCCGGGGCCCAGGAGGTCCGGCAGATCGACTACGAGCTGGACGTCGCCGTGGCGCGCGCCCGGGCCGCCTGGATCGAGCACGATGTCCAGGCCCTCATCGTGGGTAGTGACACGGTGCGGCTGCGCATTCCCGGGGTCACGGTTTCCGCCTCGCTCCAGCCGGAACAGGCGGCCCGGCTGCTGGATGGCTACCTCGACCCGGCCCAGGAGCGGACCTTCGAGCTGGTGGGCGTGCGCCGCATGGCGGACGACCACGCCTACGCCGAGATCGCGCGCCGCTATGTGGTGAAGGGGACCGAGGAGGAGTTGGGGGAGACGGTGTTCCTCGGGTTCCGGCATTTGGACGGTGCCTGGCGGCTGCGGGAGGTCCGTGTAACGCCGTAACCGCCCGTTGCATCCCGCCTTACCCCCCTCTATATTTCGAGGCTCGTTTCCAACTCATTGCAGGGAGCGACCTTGAAAGTCCGTTCGAGCGTGAAGCCGATCTGCGAACACTGCAAGGTGATCCGGCGCAAGGGTGTCACGCTGGTCATCTGCAAGCGCAATCCGAAACACAAGCAACGGCAGGGCTAACGCATGGCACGAATTGCTGGTGTCGAT
>JBDGYO010000200.1:0-5132 GCA_039584015.1 Gemmatimonadota bacterium
GACGACCTGCCGGAGATCGTGGGCCGCACCGCCCGGCTCGTGTTCTGGCAGCTTCCGCTCGTGGCCCTGGCGGCCGCCATCATCTGGTTCGCGGTCCCGGCCGAGTGGGAGCCGCTGCGCGATCCCCTCGGGATCGTGATGGCGATCTTCGTCGCGTTCTTCCCGCTCCGGGTGTTCCAGGCGCTGCTGAGCGGGCTGCAGGACCTCGCGTTCCTCGGCGCCGTGCACACGGTGAGCTGGATCCTGGGGACCGCGCTCACGGTGGGACTGGTCTTCGCGGGGCTGGGGCTGTACGCGCTGGCGATCGGCTGGGGGCTCACGCAGCTCCTGTCGGCAATCCTGTGGTTCGTGCGGGCGCGGCAGCGCTACGGGCATGCGCTCAGGCTCCGGTTCCCGCGCTTCGCGCCTGACCAGTTGCGCGACCGACTGACACGCAGCGGATGGATCAGCATCTCGCAGGTGGCGACGGTGTTCCTCTCGGGTACCGATCTCCTGATCGTGGCGAAGATCTTGGGGCCAGCGGCTGTCGTGCCGTACTTCTGCACGGCAAAGGTGCTCACCGTGCTGCAGAACCAGCCACAGATGCTGGCGTATACCGCTCAGCCGGCCCTGAGCGAGCTGCGCACCAGCGCGCCGCGGCAGCGGCTGTTCGAGGTTTCCTCGGCCCTGACCCGAGCGATCCTGATGATGAGCGGGGCCATCGTGTGCGTCGTGTTGGCGGTGAACGAGGGGTTCGTCACCTGGTGGGTCGGGGCCGACCAGTTCGGCGGCCTTGCCCTCACGGCGGTCCTGCTCGGTGCCATGCTGCTGCGCCACTGGAATCTCACGGCGATCCAGTCGCTGTTCGCGTTCGGGCTCGACAAGCGCATCTCGCTCACGGCGCTGGCCGACGGGGCGGTGACGGTGGTGGCGTCGATCGTCCTAGTGCTGCGCTATGGCCTGATCGGCGCAGCCGTCGGTTCCGCGCTGGGCGTGCTGCTCATCGGCCTGCCAGCCAACTTGCGGGGGCTCGCCCGCGAGGTGCACACCTCCACGGGGCGCCTCGTCGCCAGCCTGTGGCCCTGGATGTGGCGCTTCGCGCTGGTGACGGTGCTGGCGTCAGTGTCGGCCGTGTCGTGGGTGCCCACGACGCTCCCGGCGCTGGTAGTGACAACGCTCGCCGTGGCAGCCCTGTACGGCGGGCTCATGCTGCCGCTGGCGCTGCAGGATCCCCTGGGCATGTACGTGCGCCCGCGATTGGCCGCGCTGCGACGACTCGTATGGCGGGACGCGGCGGCCACCGAGGCGGAGCGCTGAGGCGCGTGAAGCCACTGCGGTCTGCCGCCCGCGCCGTGGCCGAGCTACTGGGCCGCGAGTCCCGAGCCGTTCGGGCTGCCCGTCCGGTGTACGAGACCACTCTCTGGTGGCTCAGCGGCCGGCGCGGCATCGCGTGGTCCATCAATGGCGTGCCATGCCGCATTCACCCGCACTACCGCAGTCAGTTCGCTCCCAACTGGGAGGAGTCGGTGGCTGCGTTTCTGCGCGACCGCGTCACGGACGGGGACGTGTGCATCGACGTGGGTGCCAGCGTGGGCGTGTACGCGATCCAGCTGGCGCACTGGTCCGCCCCGCTTGGTCGGATCGTCGCGTTCGAGCCCAATCCCACTGCGCGGGCGGTGCTGGAGCAGCACGTCGCACTCAACCGGCTCGAGTCCCGCATCGACGTGGTCCCGCTCGGTGTGGGTGCCGAATCCGGCAGCGCCGAGCTGTTCGCCTCCCGCGCGGACGGCATGGGCCGGCTGCACTCTCCCAACCCACGCATGCCGGGCGAGCCTGACCGGCACGAAGTGCGGCTCACCACGCTCGACGCCTACTGCGACGCACGCGACGTCCGGCCCGACTGGCTGCTGATCGACGTCGAGGGCTACGAGTTCGCCGCCCTGGAGGGCGCGCGGGGCACGCTCCAGACACGGGGACGGGAGCTGAACGTCGTGATGGAGATGCATCCCGACGCGTGGTCCGCGGCCGGGACGACGCGGGCGGCGGCGGAGCGGCTGCTGCGGGACTTGGCCCGCCGTCCGGTACCACTCTCGGGCCAGCGCGACCCGCTGGGCGAGTACGGCATGGTGCACCTGGAGGCTGTGTGAGAAGCCCGTGCGGATCCTGATCGCCGGCGCCCACCGCAGCGCGGTGGGCGGAGCCGAGACCTACCAGCGCGCTCTGATTCCGGCGCTCCAGCAGGCCGGGCACGAGGTGGCGCTACTGCGGGAGTTCCAGTCGGTCCCGGGGCGCCCCACCGTGGACCCGCCAGGAGCAGGTATCCCCGTGTGGTGCGCCACCACCGACGGCACCGAGGCCGTCCTCGATGCGGCGACCAAATGGGGACCCGATGTCGCGTACGCACACGGACTCACCTCCCCCGACCTGGAGGGGGCGCTGCAGCGGCGCTTCGCCCCCGTGCTGTTCGCGCACGGGTACTACGGCACCTGCCCCGCCGGGACCAAGCGGCACGCGTTCCCCCGGGCCCAGTCATGTTCCCGCCGCCTCGGTCTCGCGTGTCTGCTGTTGCATTACCCGCGACGCTGCGGTGGGCTGCACCCGGTCACCATGGTGCGCGGCTATCGGACGCAGCGTGCGCGACTGCGCCTGGTGCGTGACTACCGGGCAATGTGTGTGGCGAGCGAGCACATGGTGCGCGAATACCGACAGCATGGAATCGCTTCCGAGCGGCTGCACAAGCTACCCTTGCCGCCGACCGGCATCGTGCCGGACGACGCCGCGCCGGAAGGGGATTCCAACTCCGGGCGGATCCTGCTGTTGGGGCGTCTCACGGCCATGAAGGGCGGACACGTACTCCTGGCTGCGCTGCCCGAAGCGAGCCGCCGCCTCGGGCGGGCGCTCACGGTGACCTTCCTGGGTGGCGGTACCGATCGTGACACGCTCGAGCGCCAGGCCGCTCGACTCGGGATCACAGCCTCGTTCGTGGCGTGGCTCGACTTCGCCGAGCGCAACGCGCTACTGCGGGATATGGAGCTCGTCGCAGTCCCGAGCCTGTTTCCCGAACCGTGGGGCCTGGTGGGCCTCGAGGCCGGCTGCGTCGGCGTACCCGCCGTGGCCTACGCGACGGGAGGCATTCCGGATTGGCTTGCGCCGGGAGAGAGCGGTGAGCTCGCGCCGGCAGACCCATCTACACCCGCCGGCCTAGCCGACGCGATCGTGCGTGCGCTGGGTGACCGCGACCACTACCGCCGGCTCTGTCGCGGCGCGTGGGAGCAAGCACGCCGCTTCAGCATGGAGGCCCACGTGGCGCAGCTGCTCCCCATCCTCGACCGTAGGCGAGGCGGCTAGGTGCGCTTCCTCTGCGTGTCCGACTTCCTGCCCGAGCGCAGCTCGGGGGCCGGCGGCAGTATCCTCGCCATCGGGGAGGCGCTGCAACGGTTGGGACACGACGTGGACTACCGGTGGCACGAGGAGCGCCCGTACCGACTGCATCACACGGCGCTGCAGCGCCACTTCGAGTTGCCCCGCCGTCAGCTCGCGCAGGTCGAGGCCGCTCTGCGTGCCGCTCCATACGACGTGGTCATTGTGAGCCAGCCGTACGCCTACCTGGTGTACGAGCGGCTCGCCCCGCGCTACCCGAATACCCTGTTCCTCAACCGCACGCACGGCTGGGAGGCGCGGCTATACGAGGCGCACCTGCGCTTCTCGTGGGACGGTGCGGTGAGTGTGACACGCCGGGCCGCGACTCGCGTCGGGGCCATGCTGGCGCGGTACGCCTGCCGCCGGACCGCCACGAGCTGTCACGGGATGGTTTCCCCCGCCTCGCCGTGCGCGCGTTGGGTGCGGGAGCACTACCCGATCGATCCCGAGGCCGTCGCGGAGATCACCTATGGGCTGGACCCGGCGTTTCTCTCCGCGCCTCCGCGGGCGCAGAGCGACGGCGCGACACAGCGCCTCCTGTTCGTGGGGAACTACCTGCCGCTCAAGGGCACCGGGCTACTGGAGTCCGTGTTGCCGGAACTCGCAGCGCAGTACCCCGACGCGACGGTCACCTTCGCGGTGGACGCCGCCGGGGCGCCACGCGTGGAGCGTGCCTACCGTCACGCGTTCGGCGAGCGGCTGGCGCTACGGCCGTGGGCAGATCGAGAAACACTCCTCTCGGTATACCAGGAGCACGACATTCTCCTCTTCCCCTCTCTGTTCGAGGGGTTCGGCAAGGCCTGGTTCGAGGCCATGGCCGCCGGCCTGTGCGTGGTGGGCTTCACGGCCGGCGGCCTACCCGACGTGGCACGGCACAGCGATGACGCGCTGCTGGCCGAGCCGGGGGACGCGACGACATTCCGGAAGCTGCTAGTGCAGGCCCTCGACGATCCCGACCGGACGCACTCCCTCGGTGCACGCGCCCGAGAACGCGTGCAGGGGTACACCTGGGATCGTACCGCCGAGCACACGGTAGCGTTCTGCGGGCGGTTGCAGGGGCGACGATCGTGAGGGCGCCCGCCCACGGCGCCGCGGATGCCTGGTACGACGACGACCAACTCATCGCGAGCCTTCCCCGACACATGCGGCTCTACGCCCGCTACAGCCGCGCGATGGCCAGCCGCTCCACGGGCGCGGTGCGCGGAGGCTCGTTTCTGTTTCGCATGATGCGCCGGGTGACGCCGCTGCTGGGCCTGCCGCGCGTGGCGCGGGTGCGGGTGGGCTCGCGACGGGCGTGGGTGGATCTCACCGATCAGCGAGCGCTGTGGGTGTTCGACGAATTGCGCGGCGCGGGCCACGAGTATCGGGTCCTGGAACGGCTGCTGTCTCCGGGCGACACCTTCCTGGACGTGGGTGCCAATCACGGGAGCTTCGCGATCTTCGCAGCGCCGCTGGTGGGCCCGCAGGGGATGGTCGTCGCGGTGGAGCCACAGCCGCGCCTGGCCCAACTCATCGAGCGCTCGTTGTCCGAAGCCGCGGATGCAGGGTTCGCCGTGCACGCCGCCGGCCTGAGTGATCACGACGCGCAACTGACCCTGCACGTGCCACGCGCCGGCTCCGGCGCGGCCAGCCTGTTTCCCGAGTACGCACCGGGGGACACGGACGCGATCACCGTGCCCGTGCACTGCGCGGACACCTACCTGCCGTGGCGCGATTTCCCGGGCCGGCTCGTC
>JBDGYO010000201.1:0-5109 GCA_039584015.1 Gemmatimonadota bacterium
ACAGGGGCGGCACAAGAAGCAGACCGGTGGGCGCGGCCAGTTCGGAGATTGCTGGATCCGTATCGCTCCGCAGGAGCGGGGCGCCGGCTACGAGTTCGTGGATCGGATCAAGGGTGGAGTAATCCCGAGCAAGTACATCCCGGCCGTGAACAAGGGGGTGCAGGAGGCAGCGGCGCGGGGTGTGCTGGCCCATTACCCCTGCGTGGATTTCCGCGTGGAGTGCTACGACGGCTCGTACCACAACGTGGACTCGAGCGAGCAGTCATTCAAGATGGCGGGCATTCAGGCGTTTCGGAGTGTGGCCCCGAGCGCCAAGCCCGTGCTGCTGGAGCCGATTCTCGAGGTGGAGGTGTGGACCCCTGACGAGAACCTCGGGGAGGTCATGGGAGACCTCTCCTCGCGTCGCGGCCAGATCCTCGGGAGCGAGCCGGACAGGCGCCTCACGAAGGTGAAGGCGTTCGTGCCAGAGGCCGAGATGTACCGCTACGCCACGCAACTGCACTCCATGACGCACGGCCGCGGCACCTTTCACTGGTTGCTGTCCAGCTACCAGCAGGTCCCGCCGGACGTGGCGGTGAAGGTCAAGGAGGAGCGGGAGCGGGAGCTGGAGGAGGAGAAGAAGTAGCCGGCTTCCGCCGACTAGGTAATGAAAGGGCCCGCGAACGCGGGCCCTTTGCTATCTCTTGCGCTTGGTGGACCGGCCGTCGCCGGAGCGCTTCCGCGGCCTGCGCTTCTTCGCCGGCCGCGGGGTGGGCTCGGCCATCATCCCATACTCCGGTTCGTGGATCCCCGCGGCGACCAGCGTCCCCTCGGGCGGCTGCTTCCAGACGTAGCGCTCGCCGCGGTAGTTCCGTAGGACGACTTCGTCGTCGTTGATCTCCTCGACGTACTCCGGTAGAAGCGGGATCTTCCCGCCACCACCCGGGGCATCGATCGCGAAGTGCGGTACGGCAAGGCCGCTGGTCCAGCCTCGCAATCCGTCCACGATCTCGAGACCCTTCTGGACGTTGGTCTTGAAGTGCTCGACCCCGGCCACGTTGTCGCACATATAGAGGTAGTACGGGCGCACGCGGGCAGCGATGAGCCGCTGCATCAGCTCCTTCATGACCTCCACGTCGTCGTTGACCCCCTTGAGGAGCACGGTCTGGCATCCGAGGGGTATGCCGGCGTCCGCCAGCATCCCGAGGCCGTGGACGGCCGCGGGCGTGAGCTCGACGGGGTGGTTGAAGTGCGTGTTGATGTAGAGCGGGTGGTGCTTCTTGAGTACCGCGCAGAGCTCGGGCGTGATCCGCTCCGGCAGATGGCACGGTATCCGGCTCCCGATACGGATGATCTCCAGGTGCTTGATCTTCCGCAGCCGTCCCAGGATGAGGTTCAGGCGCCGGTCCGAGAGCAACAGTGGATCGCCGCCCGACAGGATCACGTCGCGGATCTCCGCGTGCTCCTCGAGGTAGGCGAACCCGCTCTCGAGTTGCGACATCGGGATCTTGTCGGGGTCGCCTACCTTGCGCCGCCGTGTGCAGAACCGGCAGTACGCTGCGCACACAGGGCTCACGAGAAAGAGCGCACGATCGGGGTACCGGTGGGTGATGTTGGGTACCGGACTGTCGGCCTCTTCATTGAGGCTGTCCATTACGCCGTCAACGACCTCGAGCTCCTGGAGGTCGGGCACGTACTGCTGCCAGATCACGTCGCCCGGCTCCTCGATGAGGTCGATCATCGCCGGCGAGATGCGAAGCTCGAAGTTGTCCACTGCCTCCTGCAGCCGCGCGATGTCCGGGAAGTGGTCGGGCCCGAACTTGTCCGCGAGCTGCTGCAGGGAGCGAATGCCACGCTCGCGCAGAAGCTTCTGCCAGTCAGCCATCGTGTGCCGTCCCTGCTGGGGGAGGAGCCAGCGGTCTCGTGTACACGATCAAGTCGTCGCCCGCCGCGTAGTAGTCCGCGATGTGGGCAGCGCGCTCATACCCCAGGGCTTCATAGAACGCCCGTGTGGGTCCGTAGTCCTCTCGGGAAGACGTCTCCACCACCACGAGTCGTCCGCCCTGTCGGTGCATCGCCTCTTCGCTCGCGGCCATCAGCCGGCGTCCCACGCCGAGTCGGTGCACCTCTGGGTCCACTGCGATCCAGTAGAGGTCCCAGGTGGTCACCGTGCATGGCGTGGGTCCGTACAGCGTGAAGCCAACGAGTCTATCGTCGTCGTACGCTCCGAGCGCGTGATAGTCGACGCCGGGTGCCGTGACCGCGTCGTCGAACACCTCCAGCGCGACGTCCACCTCCTCGGGCCGGAACACGCCCGTTGCCGCAACCATCGCGTGCACCCGGTCGCGGTCTGTGGCGCGCGGCGGGCGCAGCACGATCACGGAATCACGGACGCTCATGCCACCTGCTGCGCGTCGTCGCTCGGCACCAGCACCCGGCCCTGCTGCTCGGTCGCGGCCTCGGCCAAGGCGACGTCCAGCACGCGGGAGACCAACTCGTCGTAGGTCCACCCGTAGGCCCGCGCCATGTTCGCGAGCCCTGCGTCGGTCGAGATGTCGGGGCTGGGGTTCACCTCGAGCACCCATGGCACGCCGTCGCGGTCCACCCGCATGTCCACCCGACCGTAGCCGGACCCCTCGACCGCGCGCCACGCAGCATGCGCCATCTGGAGGATGCGCTGCCCTAACTCGGGCTCGACCTCGGCCGGACAGACCGGTTGCGTGCCGGCGAACTCGGGACTGGCTTCCGTCCACTTCGCGTCGAACGACACGATGTGCCAGGTGCCGTCCGGCATCTGTCCGAAGTCGATCTCGGAAAGCGGCAGCGTGTGCTCGCCGACGACGGCAGCGGCGACCTCACGGCCGCGCACGTACTGCTGGACCATCAGCTCGCCGTAACTCTCTCGCATGACCGCAATGCGTGCCTCGAGTTCCTCCCGCGTGGTCACGATCGACGCCTGCTCGATTCCGACGCTGGCGTCCTCCTCCGCCGGCTTGACGATGGCAGGCAGGGGGAAGTCGGCCGGGACCGGCGTCTGGTCGGGCAAGTGCCAGGAAGGAATGGGCAGTCCCGCCGACTGCAGAACGGCGTTGAGCAGTGGCTTGCGATGACACACCGTCATCATCCATGCCGAGCCGCCGGTGTACGGGATGCCGGCCAGCTCGATCGCCGACGCGACCTTGTACTCCATGTAGCTGGCGCCTCCCACTCCCTCGCAGAGATTGAACACGACGTCCGACTTTCGGATGGCGTCGAACCACGCGAGGTCAGGAAGCACCGGCACCCTGGCGACCGTGTGCCCGGCCCTCGTCAGGGCCTGACTCACTTCGGCAACGACGTCGAGCACCGACTGGATGTCTTCCGGGCTCCAGTCGGCGGCGCCGCCGTCGTAGATCACCGCGACGTTCAGCGGGACGCTCCTGAGAGAGTGGCCGTCTGCAACTCCTCGCCTGTGGCCCGGCGCCAGGCGATCCTCGTGACGGCCTGAATCAGCTCGTCGTAGCTCATGCCTGCCACGGACGCCGCACACGGGAAGCAACTGTGAGCGTCGGGGTCGGGCATCACGCCCGGCAGGGGATTCACTTCCAGGACGTGTGGCGTGCCGTCGGTGTCCAGGCGGAGGTCGACCCGCGACCAGTCGCGACACCCGAGCGCGTGATATGCCCCGAGCGCCGCGGTCCGGACCCGCTCCTCGAGATCCGCGGGGATCTGTGCCGGGCACTCGAGCACTTCGAGGTCGGTGTCGGGCTGATCCCACAGCCACTTGGCCTCGTACCCCATGATGGGGAGCGCGCCGTCGGGGAGGGCGCCGAACCGGTAGCGGATGAGGGGCAGGACTTCGGCGTCAGCGCCGTTGCCGAGGATCGCCGCCGTGAGCTCGTCGCCGGGGAGGTAACTCTCGGCCAGCACCGGCTGCCGGTAGGTGGCCAACAGATGCCGGGAGCGCTCGCGGGCCTCCTCCAGGGTCGGGGCGTGGTTGGCCTCCCCTATTCCTTTAGAAGACCCTTCCCACACCGGCTTCAGGAAGAGCGGGTAGCGCATCGCCCCGTTCAGGTTGGCCACGTCCGCTTCGGTCTCGATCAGCACGGACGGCGGCGTCGGCACCCCGCGCTGCACGAAGGTCTCCTTCGCGCGTCCCTTGTGGAGGGCCAGGGCCAGGGTGAGCGGGTCGCTGCCCAGATACGGTATGTCGAAGAACTCGGCGATGGCCGGCACGTGCGACTCGCGGTTCGGACCGCTCACGCCCTCGGCCATGTTGAAGAGGAAATCCACCCGGGCGTCACGCAGCCGCGTTGGGAAGTCGCCGACTGCTTCGAGCATGATGACGTCGCCGAAGACTCGCAGCGCGTTGCCGACGGCCGCGATAGTCTCCGGATCGTCCCACTCCACGTAGGCGTCCGCGGGCTCGGAGGGCTCGCTCGAGGAAACGCGACCGTCGCCGCCACCTCGCCAGGTGACGTCGTCCGGTCGCTGGTTGTACGCGAGTCCTATTCGCATCGAACTCCAAACGCAGGTTCTTGTTGGGCAACACGATAAAGGATGCCGAACCGATTTGCAATGCTTTTTTGAGCGTTTTTTGAATTACGAAGGACCGTCGACACACGATGTGGCACGCATCACACGTGCGGGTGGATGTGGATTCGTGTTCGCCGGTGGTGCGTTGGTGGGTAGCCGCCGATTCAGCGCCGATCGTAGGTGCGGAAACTGAACGCGTGAGCGTGACGCTCGTCACTGTCGCAGTGCTCGTCAGCGCGGAGCTGCCACGCGGACTCGTCGAACGGCGGGAAGACGGTGTCGCCCGGCACTTCGGCATGCACCACCGTCAAGTAGATGCGGTCGGCGCGTGGCAGGGCGAGGCGGTAGATCTGGGCGCCGCCCGCGACGAACACCTCGTCGTCGTCGCCGGCGAGATTCAGGGCCTCATCCAGAGTCGTCACGACGTCGGCGCCCTCGTAGGAGCGGCTGGGGTCTCGGCTGAGCACCACGTTGCGTCGCCCGGGCAAGGGCTCGTCGAGTGTCTCGTAGGTGGTGCGACCCATCACCACCGTGTGTCCCATGGTGAGTTCCTTGAACCGCTTCATGTCACGGGGCAGCCGCCAGGGGAGGGCGTTGCCGCTGCCGATCACGCGG
>JBDGYO010000558.1:0-2491 GCA_039584015.1 Gemmatimonadota bacterium
ACGAGAAACGAGCTGGTTCTGGTACCCCAAGGCGAGCCTTGCATGGGAGTTCTCACGGTACCTGGGTTTCGTCGACTTCGGCAAGCTGCGGGCGGCCTACGGTCAGGCGGGAGTGCACCCGCCGATCTACTCCAACATCCACGGATACGTGGCTGCCCCGTACATGGGAGTCGATCGGGCGATGGTCGGTCCGCGCCTGGGAAATCAGCTCATCGTGCCGGAGCGGACCATCGAGTGGGAGGCTGGCGTGGACTTGGCGTTGCTCGGTGACCGCCTCAACCTGGGACTGACCTACTACCGTCAAAAGACCGAGGACGCGATTGTCGAGATCGAGGGCGTGATGGCGAACGGCGCCTCATGGCGCAACTGGGGCTGGGAGGCGACGCTCGATCTTCTCGCCGCCAGGTCACGAGCCTTTACATGGCGGCTGAATGCCCAGTGGGCCAGAAACAGAAGCATGGTAGACACGCTCCTGGGCCAGGAGACTGTGGCGCTCCACACCTTCGGGGGTTATGGCACCGGCGTCGTCAAGGGACATGCCTTTCCGGTGCTCTTGGGAGGTGACTTCGTGCGGTTCGGCCGGGGCACGCGGGTGGGGGACGTGTACATCGATTCCGCGTACTCGGGGTGGCACCCGGGCGACCTCTACGTCTGCGCACCGCCCGACCCAGGGTGTAACATCGGCGGGATTCCCTCTCCGGGATTCCCTCTCTTCGATGCCCAACGGCGTGTCATCGGTGATCCCAACCCCGACTGGCTCGGCTCGTTGCGCACGACCTTCACCTTCTTTGACAAGGTGCGTCTCTCGGCGCTGATCGACGTCAAGCACGGTGGGGCGCCGGTGTGGGGCCGGGCGCCGGCACCGAAGTCACGTTGAACTGGCAGACCTGGTTTATCGGCGGGGCCGGAAGCATGTTCTCGGGCAACTTCGCACCGTACGTGGAAGAGGCGGGGTATGTGAAGCTGCGCGACGTGTCCCTGTCGTATACGTGGGAAGCAGGGTGGCTCAGCAACATCGGCTTCAGAGCGCTCGACATCACGGCGTGGGGGCGCAACTTGGTGACGTGGACGGGTTACACCGGGATCGATCCCGAGTCCAATCTCACCGGGCAGAGCACTGGCCGGGGTTGGGAGTATAAGAACCATCCCCAGACGCGTACGTTGGGCCTCGCGTTGACCTTCCGGCGCTGAGCAGGAATCATCATGCACCCCCGCGCTCTCTTCACGTTGGTCACGACCTGCTGCCTCGTGGGATGCGACTTCATCACACCGGTCGAGGAAGACCCGAACTTGGTGCCGGCCGCGTCTCTCGACCAGCTCCTCGCGGCAGTCATAGTTGGAGTGTGGGACAACGGAGACGGTGGACGGTACGACGCCAATCCGACACTGGCCGCATGGCTCCAACAACTCGACGGCGTCCAACGGACAGCGGTCTCCCTGGCGAAATACTCCCCCCTGGAGAGCGACGGCGACTACTACGGGGGAGGGTACGCCTCCTCAGGCATGGTGAGCGCTAGAGTGGGGGCGCAGCAGGCGCAGGAGGCTGGCCGCCGGGTCTATGAGGGGATCTTCGGGGTCCATGAGGCCCTTGTGGTCGGACGGGCGGCCGGCGCGCACGGGGATGTCCCATACACCGAGGCCGTGAATCCGGAGATTGTCACCCCCCGACTGGACGAACAGCGGGAGGTCTACGAGGCGCTCCAGACGCTGCTCGACAATGCTATCGCCGATCTCGAGAGCGGCGAAGGCGTGGCACCCGGTGCGGCAGATCTGATCTATGGTGGCGACGCAGACAGATGGATTGCGGCGGCCCACACGCTCAAGGCACGGTTGCATCTGCACTGGGTGGAGGTTGACGGCATCGACCGGTACAGCACTGCCCTGACGGAAGCACAACGGGGGATCGCGGATGCCGCGGGTGACTGGCTGGAGCGCCACACCGCGTCTCTGGAGGAGCGGAACGCCTGGTACGACGAGTCGCTCACCCAAGACTGGTCGGCGGGAGAGTATCTCGTGGAGTGGCTCAAGGCGCGCAACGATCCGCGGTTGCCGTACTACTACAGCGAAGGCGCGGGGATGCATGCGGGCACCTACGTCGGATCGCCACCGGGGGAGCCGCTTGGTGATCCGGGTACCGAGGCCTCGAAGATCGCCTGTGCCGACCACGCGAATGCCGGATGCCAGGACATCGGCTATGGCTCGGCCGGCTTCGAACCGCCCGTTCTGAGTTGCGCCGAGAATCACTTCATCATGGCCGAGGCGCACGCCAAGCTCGAGGATGACGATGCCGCCCGCAGCTCTCTGGATGATGCGCTCGGTTGCGTAGAGGATCGCTGGCGCTGTGGGGTGTCGCGCTTGACCTAGCCGCGGCCAAGGCCGCCAACGACGCGCTCATCGGCGATGCGCTGTTCGACGAGGTCATGGAGCAGAAGTACGCAGCGCTGTTTCTGCACTCGGAGGTCTGGAACGACTACAAGCGCACCTGCCGACC
>JBDGYO010000202.1:0-5093 GCA_039584015.1 Gemmatimonadota bacterium
GTGAGCTGCGGGTTGGTGTTCCCCTGCGCCGCGGCCCTGGCCTCCTCGACCCGCTTCAGGGCCTCCAGGCGGCCCTCCAGGCTTCCCCCCGCATCCCCGGCGTCCTCCTCGAGGTCGGCCCGCAGGCGCACCGCCAAGGCATCCAGGAGCGCCGTAAAGTCGCCTCTGGCGGCCCAGGTGGGTTGGGCGAGGGCCCTGGGGGCCCATCCCGTGGCGCCGTCCGCCGCCGCCGCCAGGAGCTCCGCGGCCCGCTTGTCGGGGCCCTCCGCGTCCTGGTCCATCCCGAGCGCCCGGCCGATGCTCCCCTCGGCCAGCAACGTACGGCGCTCCAGCGCCCGGCCCTCGGGTGGGGGGTCGAGCTCCGCACCCAGAAAGCGTCGGACCTCCTCGTCGGCCACGCGCGGCACCCGGAGCGTGACCAGCCGCGAGCGGATGGTCGGCAGCAAGGCCTCGGGGTCAGCCGCTGTGAGGATCAACGTCGTATCCTCCGGCGGCTCCTCGAGCACCTTGAGCAGCGCGTTGGCGGCCTCCGGGCTCGATTCCTGAACCACCAGCCGCTCCGCGTCACCCACCACGAACACCTTTCGGGCCCCCGTGAAGGGGGTCACCGAGACCAGCCGATGCAGCAGTCGCACCGAGGCCAGGGAGTGGCTCACCATGCCCTCGGATCGCTGCCACAGCGGGTCCTTGCGGCGCTCCTCCATGGCCACGCCCAGGCTTTCGCGGGCCTCCTCGACCTGCTTGTCCGGGTCGCCCGCCTTGGGCCGCGGGATCGGCACGAACCAGTGCAGATCCGGGTGCTGCAGCCCCACCGCCTGGTGGCAGCCGCGGCACTCTCCGCACGGCGCCCCCGGTCCGGCTTCGCACAACAGTCCCTGAGCGACCCACAGCGCGAGGCGCTGCTTCCCAACGCCAGGCGGCCCTACCAGGAGGGCCGCCTGTGGGAACCGGCTGGAGGCGAGGGCGCCAGCCAGCCGGTCCTGCAAGGCCTGATGGCCGTAAATCGGCCGCAAACTCATGGCCGCAATGTAGCACCCCCCTGTCCCCCCAGGTAGTGGTGTAAGTTCCTGGCTTACAATGAGTAACCGACGCAACTACCGGGCGTTCCATTCCCCCGCAGCGTGCTAACGAGTGATTGCGCACTGCTATGGTACTGCGTTGTGAGCGTGGACTCGCAGAGCAGGGCTCCATCCAGGCATTCCGTAGCACTTGCGGGGAATGACGGGCTTGCATCCGACCTCTGCCCTCTCGATGTTGAGGCTGCGGCGAATGGCACCCACACACCTCTCTCCCACTCGCATTCATCGCGGAGGCGCCCCATGTCGTCCCGCTGTCGTGATGTGCTGGCCTGCATCCTCCTGCTCTCCCTCGGAGGCATGAGTTCCTTGGCAGCGCAGGATGCTGAAATCGTCCTCTTTGGAGGTCAGATCTGGACGGGACCCGGTTCTCCGGCCGCAGGATCGCAGGCAACGGCGGTCGCGGTCGCGAACGGGCGTGTCCTGGCCGTCGGCACGGACAATGACGTCGTGCAGTTCGTGGGGCCGCCGACCAGGCGCATCGACCTCCAGGGCCGGCGCGTCGTGCCCGGCTTCATGGACGCCCACACCCACTTCGTCGACGGTGGGTTCGAGCTTGCCAGCGTGCAGCTGCGCGATGCCGCCACACCACAGGAGTTCGCCCGCCGGATCGGGGTGTTCGCCGCGGCCCGTCCGGACGGGTGGGTGACCGGGGGCACTTGGGATCACGAGCTGTGGGGTGGCGAGCTGCCGCGCCGGGATTGGATTGACTCGCTCACGCCCGACACCCCCGTCTTCGTGAGCCGGCTCGACGGGCACATGGGGCTGGCCAACACGAAGGCCCTGGAGCTCGCGGGCATCACGGCGGACACCCCGGATCCTGAGGGTGGTACCATCGTGCGCTACGAGGACGGCCGCCCCACGGGCGTCCTCAAGGACGCCGCCATGGGCCTGGTGGTTGGGGCGATCCCCGAGCGCACGGAGCCGGAGCTCGACCGCGCCCTCCAGGCGGCGATCGCCCACGCCGTGGAGCGGGGCGTCACCATGATCACCGACATGGGATCCTGGGAGGGTCACGGCACCTACCAGCGCGCGTACGCGCGCGGGGAGCTTCCGATCCGCGTGTACTCGGTGCTGCCGATCGGGCAGTGGCAGCGCGTCGCCGAGTACGTGGAGCACGAGGGGCGCGGCGACACCCAGCTCTTCTGGGGAGGGGTGAAGGGATTCGTGGACGGGTCACTCGGTTCCACCACGGCCTGGTTCTACGACCCCTACGACGACGCACCCCAGACCACCGGTCTCATGGTGACCGACACGGCGGCGCTACGGCAGGCGATCATCGGCGCCGATGCGGCTGGCCTGCACCTCATCGTGCACGCTATTGGCGATCGCGCCAACGACTGGCTGCTCGGGGTGTACCGCGAAGTCGTGGAGCGCAACGGCCCGCGCGATCGCCGTCCCCGCATCGAGCATGCACAGCACCTCACGGTCGATGCGATCGGGCGCATGGCCCAGGAGGGTGTCCTCCCCTCGATGCAGCCGTACCACGCGATCGACGACGGACGCTGGGCGGCCAAGCGCATCGGCCCGGAACGGATCGAGACGACCTACGCGTTCCGGGCTCTGCAGGACGCCGGCGCCCACATGGCGTTCGGCAGCGACTGGACGGTGGCGCCCATCGACCCCCTGTTCGGCATCTATGCGGCCGTCACGCGCCGCACCATCGACGGAGCGAACCCCGAGGGGTGGGTGCCGCGGCAGAAGATCACGGTGGAGGAGGCGCTCGCGGCGTACACCACCAACAACGCGTACGCGGCGTTCTTGGAGGGGGAGCTCGGCACGTTGGAGCCGGGCAAGTTCGCCGACCTGGTCGTGCTGTCGCGCGACGTCCTAGCGGTCGATCCGGTGGAGATCGAGAGTGTCGAGGTGGACCTGACGATCGTGGCGGGGAAGGTGGTGTACGAGCGGGAGCGGTGACTCGCGGCTCCTTAGAGCCAGCGGAGCCACCGCTACGCTGCTTCCTGGCTCACTCGCTGCTCGGATCCAGCATCTTCCCCATGAACAGAATCGTCCCGGAGTAGCGCTCCCGGATTACGAACACGAAAGGCCGATCCACGTAGATGCTCGGGGGTGCGCTCGTCACCCCGACTTCCACCGAGGTGACTGCCGCCGCCTCGGTTCCCTCCTCGTTCACGTCTACGAAGGTCTTGTGCTTCACGTCACTGATGAAGGCACGTCCCAGGCCGCGGTAGAGGTTCGTGAAGTCGGCGTTCTCCGTGAAGGCTTCCTCCATGCCCAGCGCCTTCAGCACGTCTTTGAGGGTCATCTCGTACTCGAGCGTGAACTTGGGCAGTGACACCAGCATCGCTGTCGAATCGAGCGCGGCGATCCACCCGCTCCAGCGCGACTGGTCGAGGTCCTCGACGAGCCCCTCGATGCCTGACGCCTCCCACGGCATCACGATGGTCATGCTGTAGGCTTGCCCGCCGTAGGAGAGGTCCGCCACCGTGACGAGGGCGTCCGTGTCGAACACGACCTGTAGCGGGACTTCCCCGTCGTGCGTCATCATTTGCACGGTCGTTTCGCCGCCGTCTGCAAGTTGGAACGCCGCGTCGTGCGTACGGTCGCGGTCGAACTGCCGCGTCCAATCACCCTTGAAGTAGATGGCGTTGATCAGGAACATGATCGTGAGCGGGTCGATCGGCGGTGCGACGATCTCTCGGATCTTCCCGCGGGTCTGTTCGTTCACCCAAGCGTTGATGGTGTTCGTCGCCGTAGGATCGGCGAAGTCCAGCCCGGTCACTTGGGCGTCAAAGTACTGTTGGTTGCGGTCCAGGAAGTCGGGTACGATCTCGATCTCCTCGCGGTGCCAAATCGAGTTGGCGAGGGTGAACTCGACGCGAGGGTCGAGGCTCCGCAGCAGGTCGATGAGGCTGCGGTACGCCTCGTTCACCTCCTGGAGTGTCATGCCCTGGAGTTCGAGCGTCTGCTGCATGGCGTCCCGGGTCGTGCCGGCGGCGCCGTTGTAGGTCATCCCCAGTGCCATCCCGACGCTGAGCGGCGAGATGAAGATGTTGCCCTCGGATGTGTCTTGGGCGTTGACCTCGCGGAACAACTTGAACGCGAAGCGGTTGTCGGCCTCGACCAGACTCTCCTCGGCCACGGTGAGAGGCCGTGGGAGCTCGCTGATGGGTGCCGGACCGAGGTCTCCGCAGGCGACCAGCGCGGGCGCTGCGAGCGGTAGCAGCGAGAGAGGACGGAAGTGTGATCTCATAGACCCTCCGCGGTGGGGTTGGCTACCGGGTATACCCCTGATGGTGCGGCGGGGGTCACGAACGGGAAGGAGAAAACGGGAGTGGAACGAGGGGGAATGGCAACGGCGAGCGGGCAGACGGAGGGGGGAGGGACCGCTACCGCTCCCGCTGCACCCTCCAGCGATCCACCACCTGCTCGCCTCGCACCACGTGGTACTCGTCGAAGCACGCCACCGCGAGGCACGAGTGATTGGGCAGGATGCGCACGCGAGATCCCACGGGAAGCACCCGGCTCACCTTGCCGTGCTCCTGGCTGAGCGAGACGAGGCGCGCGTCGCGCCGCAGCGTGCCGGCCGCGTAGTCGTCGTAGATCTCCCCCATGCCCGGCTGCGACACATCGCCGCGGCCCGGGTCCTTGGAGAGCGCCAGCGCTCCCGCATCCACCACGCAATGCCCGGCGTCGGGCTGGGACGACACCACGCTGGCCAGCACGGTCACGGCACAGTCGCGCGGGGTGCAGGAGCCCAGCAGCACCTGTGTGTAGTCGTGGAAGGCGTAGTTCCCGGGCCGGGCCTCGGTGACGCCGTCCAGTTGATCGACGGCATGCATCCCCGGGGTGGAGCCCACGCTCACCCCCGGTACCGGGATGCCCTCGGCGCGCAGCCGCTCGGCGAGCTGCACCATGAGGTCTCGCTCGCTGGCGGCCACGGCAGCGCTTTCCTGTTGCGTGGGGCCATCGTAGGTGTGGCCGGCGTGGGTGAGGATTCCGTCGAACTCCAGGGTGCGCGACTCGTGGATGGCGCGGGTGAGATCCATGGCCGTG
>JBDGYO010000203.1:0-7625 GCA_039584015.1 Gemmatimonadota bacterium
GCCGGATCAACACCTCGAAGGGGACGGGTTCACGGCGGATCCCGACTTCACCAACGTGGAGACGCAGAACCCGCGGCGCGGGCGCGTGGGTGAGATGGAGGTGAGGCGGTAGTGCTGCGCCGGGTCCGGATCTGCGCGCCGTTGTTGGTGGGCCTGGCCGTCCCAGGGGTCGGTCTGGCGCAGGGCCCGGGTACGTGCCGGCCGCAGCTCGACAGCGCGCGCGTCGGGCGGCATATCGAGATCGCCCCCGGCCAGTTCCATCAGTTCGGCGCGGGTGGTGTGTTCGCGCGGTGCCTCGACCAGCCGACCACCATGCAGGCCGACAGCGTCGCGTGGTTCTCCGAGCAGGACCTCATGGAGTTCATCGGCTCCGTGCGGTTCCAGGATGCGTCGGTGTTCCTCGATGCCGAACGCGCACGCTACTACCCGGGCGATGAGCGTCTCGAGGCCTTTGGCGACGTGCGCCTCGAGAACCAGTCGACCGGCGCGGTGCTGGCGGGTCCCAACCTGCTCTATCTGCGGGCCGTGGGCGGCCTGCGTGACACCTCGGAGCTCTATGCGGTCGACCGTCCTCTAGTGGAGTACCGCCCCACCCGTGACCCGGAGGCGATGCCGTACGTCATCCGCGGCGACCATGTGCGGCTGCGCGGCGAGTCGGACGCGTGGGCGGGTGGGGCGGTCACCATCGACCGGGACGACTTCGCGGCGAGCGGCGACAGCGCGGTCCTGAAGATGGATCGTGGGGAGGGTGTGCTGATCGGGCACGCACAGGCGGCCGGGACGGACTCCGCCGGCTACACGATCCTGGGGGAGCGAGTCGCGTTTCGGCTCACCGACGGTGAGTTGACCTGGGTGCAGGCGCAGGAGCGTGGCCGGGCGCGCAGCGCCGAATGGCAGGTCGCGGGTGACACCATTGAGTTCAACGTGGCGGACGACAGGGTGCAGGGCGGCTCGGTGTGGGGTGACTCGGCGCGCTCGCAGGCGGAGTCGACACAGTACGCGATGGACGCGGATTCCATTGCCATCGACAGCCCCGACCAGGTCCTGACCGAGGTACGCAGTTTCGGGATCGCCAGGGCGGTGTCGCTGATGGATACGGTGACGACCGAGCCGGACTGGATGGCGGGCGACACTCTCGTGGCGCGGTTCGGTGACGCGCCGTCCGGGCGTCGCATCATCGTGCTGTTGGAGGCGCGCGGCCACGCGCAGGCCTTCTACAACATCTATGAGAGCCCGCTGCGCCTCGGCCCTCCCTCGATCAACTACTCCCGTGGCGGACGCATCACCGCCTACTTCCGTGAGGACGTGCTCGAACGCGTGGACGTGCTGGAAGCCGCGGATGGCGTGTATCTCGAGCCGGCGGGGAGGAGGCGTCCGTGATCAAACTGCTGCGGCAACAGCTGGCCGGGCGCGACCCATCGCTGCCGCTGTCGGTGGCGGCCCTGCTCGACCGGGTGGACGACGCGGGGGCGGTGACGTTCCGCGACCTCGCCGTGGCGTACCGGGAGTGTCACCTGGAGCTGCACCGCCGCGAGTGGGGGGAAGCCACGCGCCAGCGCGGCACGCTGTCGGTCGACGAGGCGCGCCGTCACCTGCAGACCTCGGTCCTGCCGCGGCTCGTCAGCGCCGCGGTGCTCGAAGCGCTCCCCGAGAGGCTGGAGGATCAGCATCCGGTGCGGCTGCGGGAGGAGCTGTGGCGCTGGATGCAGTCGGACATCGCCGCCACGCGCGGGGAACTCATGGAGGTGGCGCTCGAGGCACTCAAGGCGGCAGAGGGGCTGAGCACCCAGGCGGTGGCCATGGGGAGCACGCTGCTCGCGCAGGGGCTCACCAAGTCGTACCGCCGGCGCCGAGTGGTGGACGGTGTGGACCTGGAGGTGAATCAGGGGCAGATCGTTGGGCTGCTCGGACCCAACGGCGCGGGCAAGACCACGTCGTTCTACATGATGGTCGGCCTGGTGCGCCCAGAGGCGGGTCGCATCTACCTCGACGGAGAGGACATCTCGTCGCTGCCGATGTACCGGCGTGCGCGCAAGGGGATCGGGTACCTCGCGCAGGAGCCGTCCATCTTCCGCAAGCTCACCGTGGCAGACAACGTCATGGCGATCCTCGAGACGCTGCCACTGTCCGAGTCGGAGCGTCAGGTGCGGCTCGACGACCTGCTGGACGACCTGTCCATCAAGCACCTGCGCGACACCCGGGCGTACAAGCTCTCCGGGGGCGAGCGGCGCCGGCTCGAGATCACGCGGGCGTTGGTGACGCAGCCCAAGTTCCTGCTGCTGGACGAGCCATTTACCGGGGTAGACCCGATCGCGGTGGCCGACATTCAGACCATCGTCGCGGGACTGCGCCGCCGCGGCATCGGCGTGCTCATCACCGACCACAACGTGGAGCAGACCCTGGACATCGTGGACCGGGCATACATCATGTTTGAAGGGAAGGTCCAGGTATCCGGGACCGTGCGGGAGCTCGTGTTCAACGATCAGGTGGCGGACCTCTATCTGGGTCCCACCCTCACCGCGCGGATCCGGGAGCGACTGGGAGCGATGGCGTGAAGACCTCGCTGCAGCAGAGTGCGGTTCTGAAGCAGGAGCTGCGGATGAACCCTCGCCTGTACCAGGCGATGGATCTGCTGTACATGCCTCTGCTCGATCTGCAGCAGCACCTCAAGACAGAGTTGGAGATCAACCCCTTCCTGGAGCTCTCAGACGGCGACGAGCCGAACCCGGTCGAGACGTCCGAGGAAGAAGCGGAGAACAGCGAGACGGAATCCACCGACGAGGTCGACTGGGAAGACATCATTCTCGACGGCTTCGAAGTGGGGGGCGCCCGCCCCGCGTACGAGGAGCGGGAGTTCTACCGACCGGTTGCCGTCGAGACCCGTTCACTGGCCGACCACCTGCGTGACCAGCTCCAGATGCTCGATCTTCAGGACCGGCAGCTCGTGCTGGCCGACGAGTTCGTCGGCAACATCGGTGACGACGGGTACCTGCGCGCGACGCTCGAGGAGATCCTGGAGGGGGTGAATGCCCAAGTGGGAAAGGGCGAGGCAGACGATGACTCGACCCGGCCCTACTCGATGGAGGAGGTTGAAGAGATGCTGCGCGTTACGCAGCACCTCGATCCCCCGGGTATCGCCGCGCGTGATCTGCGCGAGTGCCTGCTGCTCCAGCTCGAGAACGAAGGCGAGCAGGGGTCGCTGGCGTACCGGCTCGTGGACGAGGCGTTCGACGACCTCATCAATCATCGCTGGACCGAGCTGGCCAAGCGATACGGTCTCGAGCCGAAGGAGGTACAGGCGGCCGCCGACGAGCTGGCACGACTCGATCCCAAGCCGGGGTTGCAGTTTGCCCAGAGCGGCGAGGAGTACGTGGTTCCCGATCTCGTGGTGGACAAGATGGACGGGGAATACCGCGTGTTCCTGAACGACGGGGGCATGCCACGGCTGCGAATCAGCAAGATCTATCAGGAGATCGCGGGTGACAAGAAGAAGTTCGTGGGCGAGAACCGCGAGTTCATCACGCAGAAGATGAACAGTGCCACCTGGCTCATCCAGGCCATCGAGCAGCGCCGCCAGACGATGTTGAAGGTGATGCACTTCATCGTGGACCGGCAGCGGGAGTTCTTCGAGAAGGGCGTCGAGCAGCTCAAGCCGCTCACCCTGCGGGAGGTCGCCGAAGTCGTCGAGATGCACGAGTCCACCGTGAGTCGGGTGACGAGCCAGAAGTACGTGCAGACGCCGCGCGGCGTGTACCCACTGAAGTTCTTCTTCTCGAGCAGTCTCGGCACGACCACGGGCGAGGACGCGAGCTCGCGGGCCGTCAAGGCACAGATCGCGAAGCTGGTGTCGGACGAGGACTCGGCCCACCCACTCACCGACGCGGCCGTCGTCGAGCAGCTCAAGCAGCGCGGCGTCCGCATCGCCCGGCGGACGGTGGCGAAGTATCGGGAACAGCTGGGTATCCTTCCCGCGAGAATGCGGAAACGCGTATGACCCTGGTACGAGGCAACGACGCCGAAGTCAGCGTGCTCGTCCCCGCGAAGGACGAGGCCGAGAATCTCCCCGAGTTCCTCAAGCAGTGCGAAGCGGTGCTGCGGGACGTGCCGTACGCCTGCGAAGTCGTCGTGGTGGATGACGGGAGCAGTGACGAGACGCCGGCGGTGCTCGAGGCGCTCAAGTCTGAGCACCATTTCCTGCGCGTCGTGACCCACCGGTCGCGGCGCGGCATTGCCGAGGCGTTACGCTCCGCCGGCGATGCGGCCAGCGGTGACATCTTCGTGTTCTATCCTGCGGATCTCCAGTTTCTCCCGAGCGAGATTCCGCGTCTGGTGGACCCGATTCGCGCCGGGGAGGCGGACATCGTCACCGGCGCGAAGCAGGGCGACTACGAGAAGGCCTTCGTTTCCAGCGTGTACAACCGGCTGTGCCGCTGGTTGTTCGGCATTCGCGTCACCGATCTCAACGCGGTGAAGGCCTACCGCCGTGAGGTGATGGGTGCGGTGCCGGCACGCCCCGACTGGCATCGATTCATGGTGGTGCTGGCAGCCGCCGACGGATTCCATGTGAGCGAACAACCCGTTACCCTGCTCCCGCGCCGCGCCGGGGAGTCCAAGTTCGGCATCGGCCGCATTCCAGTCGGCGCCATGGACATGCTCTCCGTGTGGTTCCAGCTGCGGTTCGGCCGCAAGCCCCTGCTGTTCTTCGGCGTCTCGGGTGGCATCCTCTTCCTGCTCGGTTTCCTGGTGGGCGTGTTCGCGCTCATCCTGCGGTTCGGGTATGGGATCGGCTTCCGGCCCCTGCTCGACCTCGTGATGGTGCTCGTGATCTCGGGCATCGCGCTGTTCGGCTTCGGCTTCGTTGGCGAGATGCTGGCAGGCGCGCGTGAGGAGCTCCGCGGACTCGAGCGGTCGGTGGAGGAGCTGCGCACCGAGCTACGGCGTCGCTCCCGGGGTGAGTAGCGACCCGCCGCGCCCCCTTCCGTACCTTGCACATCCTCTTCGTGACACACGCCTACCCCCGTTGGGACGGGGACGTGGCGGGTGCCTTCATCGAGCGGCTGGCGTTGGCCCTCACACACCGCGGGATACCGGTCACCCGCGTGCGCTACGCAGGGCCGCGCCGAGAGACCCTGGCGTACCGCGGCACGATGGTCGATGCGGTGGGATCGATGGGGGGAAAGGTCGCGGCCGGAAGGCTCATGTTCGCGATGGCTCGGGCGGTGCGCCGAGCGTCGCGCGCCGGGCGAGTCGACCTGGTGCATGCGCATTGGTGGGTGCCCGGCGGTGTCAGCGCGTGGCTTGCCTCGATGGACCGGGGTCCCTCCTATGTCGTCACGCTGCACGGAACCGACGTGGCCATTCTGGAGCGGTCGGGGATCGCGCGCGCGATGGCGCGGCGGGTGCTCCAGGGTGCAGCGGCGGTGACGGCGGTATCGTCGTTCCTTGCCGAGCGCGCCGGTGCGGTGGCGAACCTCGATCCGGAAGCCATGCTGGTGCAGCCGATGCCGGCCGACCTGGTGCGGTTGTCTCGGTCCAGTGAGGGCGGTGGCGGGGTGATCACCGTGGGGCGGCTGGTGGCGCAGAAGCGGGTCGATATGGTGCTGGAAGCGGTGGCGCGTCTCAAGGAGCACGGCAAGGAGGTCCCGCTCACCATCATTGGCGACGGCCCGCTACGCGGCGCGTTGGAGGAGCATGCGGAGCGCCTTGGCATTCTGGGGACGACGCGTTTCGCAGGCGAGGTGGAGCCCACGGAGCTGGCGGGCGCCATCGGCAACGCCGACGTGTTTGCCTTCCCCGCGGTAGGTGAGGGCCTCGGCTTGGCCGCCGCAGAGGCATTGATCCTCGGGATTCCCGTAGTGGCCACGCGCGCCGGCGGCGGTGTGACCGACATCGTTCCGACGGAGGGAGCGGGCCGGCTGGTGGATGCAGGCGACGCCGGTGCGATGGCGCGCGCGCTCGACGAGCTGCTCGACAATCCGGCAGCCCGCACACTGGCGACCGAGGTGGGTGCCTCGTTGCAGGAACGCTTCGATCCCGAGCGAGTGGCGCAGCGCTTCGACAGTCTCTACGATCGGGTGGTCCATGCGTAGGCCGTGGGTTTGGGTAGGGCAGGTCGTGCTGGCGCTGCTCGTCGCCGGATTCGTGGGACGCGCGCTGGTCCGCTACTGGGACGAGTTTCGTTCGCTCGAGATCTCCCTGGATCTTCACGCCGGCCCGATCGTGTTGGCGGCGCTGACCGTGTGGGTGACCTATGCGCTCCTCATCGAGGCGTGGCGCCGGGTCATCGTGGGATGGGGGGAAACGCTGGCGTACCGGCCGGCGGTGCGTATCTGGTGCCTCTCCAACCTGGGCCGCTATCTGCCAGGGAAGATCTGGGGCGTGGCGGGCCTCGCCGTGCTGGCGCAGCGTGCCGGGGTGAGTGGTTGGGCGGCCGCGGGCTCGGCCCTCGCGATGCAGGCACTGGCGGTAGGCACCGGCGCGAGCGCGGTGGCGTTGTTCGCTCCGGGGGTCGTCTCGCCGGTTCAACTCGTGATCGCGGCGGTGCTGGCACTGGTGGCCGTGTGGGCGCTCACGTCCCGGTCGCTGAGTGAGCGGGTCGTGCGCCTGGTGCGGCCCGACGCGGAGTTGCGTGCGCTCGCCCCGAGGACGGCGCTGGCTGCAGCGGCGATCACACTGTTGGGTTGGCTGGCCTACGGCGTCGCCTTTTGGCTCCTCGCGCGCGGGCTGCTCGGCGAGGGCACACTGTCGCTCGGGGTGGCGACCGGGGTGTTCGCGGCTGGTTACATTGTAGGGCTTCTGGCGCTGTTCGCGCCCGGCGGTGTGGGGGTACGAGAGCTCGTGTTCGTGGCGATGCTCACGCCGTTGATAGGAAGTGGAGGGGCGGTGGCGCTGAGCGTGGCGTCGCGGCTCCTCCTTACCGTGACGGAATCGGGTGCGGCCCTCGTGGCGATCGCGCTGGGCGGCCGGCCCAAGGAGGAAGGTGTTGACGGCGAAGCCGTTTGAACCGGCGCGACCACATCTCACCGCGCTGGGGATCCTGCTCCTCGGCGTGGCGATCCTGTCGCTTCCCATGCTCACGGGGCAGTTCCTGGCGGGTCCCTGGAGCGACCAGTACGCCACCGGCTACGCCTTCCGTGCATGGCTGGCGGAGCAGTGGCGGGCCACCGGTCACGTTCCGCTGTGGAATCCCGAGATCTTCGGTGGGCTGCCGTTCGTTGCCGCCCAGCACGGCGACATCTTCTATCCCACCGCCTGGCTGCGCCTCGCCTTGCCGACCGCGACCGCCATGAACCTCGGTTTCCTGGTCCACTACGTGTTGGCCGGATTCTTCACGTACCTCTTGCTCCGGCGGCTCACGGTCAGCTGGACCGGAGGCGTAGTTGGAGGTGTGGCGTATCAGCTCACCGGTGTGGTCGGCACGCTCGTCTCCCCTGGGCACGACGGAAAGCTGTTCGTGAGCGCGCTGCTCCCGCTGGCGCTTCTCGCACTGGTGCTCGCCATTCGCGAGCGGCGCTTCGAGGGCTACGCGCTGCTCGCCCTTTCGGTGGGGCTGTCGTTGCTCAGTCCCCATTACCAGATGGTGTACTACCTGCTCATCGTGGCGGGAGTGTTCGCGCTCTACCTGA
>JBDGYO010000204.1:0-5076 GCA_039584015.1 Gemmatimonadota bacterium
CGCGGAAGTCCTCGACGCCAGAGACGTCGTAGCCGAAGGCGGAACGGCGGAACTCCTGCGTCCGCACGTCCACCGGCGTCAGTCGGAACCCTTCGTCGTTCATGTGGGCCGCTCCCCAAACAGGACGGTGCCCAACCGCAGCATGGTTGCTCCTTCAGCGACGGCCGCGCGGTAGTCTCCCGACATTCCCATCGAGAGCTCCGGGAGCTCGAGTCCCGTCTGCTCGAGCCGTTCGCGCAGCTCGCGGAGATCCGCGAACACCCGGTGATGCACCCGCTCGTCATCCACGAACGGAGCCATCGTCATCAGGCCCCGCAGCGTGAGCTCAGGCAACCCCGCAATGTGCCGGGCCACGCCCTCGGCCTCTTGCGGCACGCAGCCGCCCTTCTGCTCCTCGCCGGCGACGTTCACCTGCAGCAACACCGGCAGCACTGCATCACCCGCGTGCCTCTCCATGGCTCGGGCCAGGGCGTCGGCCAACCGCACCGAATCCACCGAGTGCACCATGGCAAACCGCCCCGCCACGAACTTGGCCTTGTTCGTCTGCAAGTGACCGATCAGGTGCCACCGCACGGGAAGCTCGGTCAGCTCCTCGAGCTTGCGGAGGGCCTCCTGCATGCGGTTCTCCCCCAGGTCCCACAGGCCGGCCGCATGCGCGGCCCGCGCCACCTCGGGAGGGTGGCCTTTGGTCACCGCGACGATGGCCACCTCCCCAGCCAGGCCTTCCCGCGCCTGGATACGGCCAATCTCGTCCCGGATGCGGGCGAGATTGCCGGGGAGGGCACCAAAACTCATAACCCGTGAATTTAGCGGGGCTTGCAGGTCCTGCAAAGCCGCCGGGTGGCTGCGGAAACGGCCGCTACTGACCTACGGCGGTATCCCCTGCCGCCGGCGTGTCGAAGATGGATTCCCCGGCCTCGAGCAGCCGCGCGATTTCCGGAATGGGCTGGAGCCAGAGCCCGCGTCGCAGGTTCTCCCTGCTGCGTTCCATATCCCCGCGACTCTCATGCGCCTGGCCGAGCGCGTAGAACGGGTAGCTCAGATTGACCGTGATGTTCCGGTTGGTGGGATCCAGGCGCAGCGTGTCGCCGCGGAACAGGTCCGCGTAGCGGTAGATCTCCCAGGCGAGCGAGTCGGTGCGCGACACGTTCACCGGCACACCGAACAGTCCGGGCACGAGATTCGCGGTGTCCGGCCACCCCACGGTGTTGAGCCGGAAGACCAGGGCCTCCTGCGTGAGGTATGGAGCGAGCAGGCCCCAGTTGTCGCCGCCCGACGTCAGCGAGTAATAGACCGGACGCTGCGCCCAATTCTCCTGGATCAGCCGCAACGCGACCATGCTGTGCACGTACAGCGGCGTGTTCTCGGGGATGGTCAGCTCCATCTCCCCCGCCCGGAAGGTGAGGGCCCGGGAGAGGAGCGTCGCCATGAGCTGCTCGACCTCGGGATCGGCCAGCGAGTGCAGCGGGCCGGGCGGCGTCGCGGGCGCGAGGTCGGAGAACCAGGGAGCCTGCTCCGGATCGAACGGGCGAACCGGATTGTCCCGCAGCTGCCGGATGTACCAGTTGGTGTTCGCCAGTGACAGGTTGACCACGGAGACGTCCTGTCGGATTTCCTCCACTTCCTGCAGGTACCAGAGCGGGAAGGTGTCGTTGTCACCGTTGGTGAAAACGATGCCGTACGGCTCGACCGATTGGAGCAGGTCGTAGGAGAAATCGCGTGCCAGGCGCGCTTCGGGGCCGTGCGCGCGACTCGCCGCCCGAAAGTTGAGCAGGAAGGGAAGCAACGCCACCAGCAGCACTGCCGCGGAGGCGAGCTGGAGCTGGCGCTGCGCGCGGCCTCGCGCGCCCAGCAGCTCGCGCGCCATGCGATACAACCCTGCCAGACCCAACCCGACGAAGATGCCCCACACGGCGAACGAGACCGTGAAGAAGTAGTCCCGCTCCCGCACCTCGTGCATGTCCATCTGGGGATAGGTGTTCCACGCGAGCGAGAAGCCCGGCTTGAAGTTCATGTAGCCCACGAGCGCCGGTCCCGTCGTCAGGAACAGCAGCACCAGGAGCCAGAACACCGAGCGGTCCCGCTGCCGCAGCACGTTCGCCCCGTACACGCCGAGGCTGATGAACACCAAGGTGATGGGAAGCCGCACCGCCGCAAACACGTAGTCCGTGGGGGCGAGCCCCATCGACCACTGCCAGTCGAAGTACTGCAGGTACATCTGAGCCTGGCGCAGCATGAGTGGAATGCTCCGCACCGTATAGCAGCGCGGGATGCCGAACGCCGCTTCTTCCGGCTGCACCGGGCCGTCCACGAACTGCGGCAGACAGGCCACGAACGCGCCGATGCGCTCGACTACGCCCGACCCTTCGCGCACCGTGTAGATGGGATTGTCGATCGGTGAGCGGGGCGGATACTGCTCCCGGGCGATCACCTCCCAGAGGCGCTCCCACGTGGACGGGTCGGCCTCGTTGATGAACGGCCCCACCTGAGCACGGATCAACAGGAACAGGTAGGTGGATGCCCCCACGACGGCGATCATGAGCACGGTAGCCGCGAACGGCAGCGCCCCCGATGACGCTGCGTAGGCGGCCGCCCCGATGAACGCGAGCCCACCGAGCACGAGCAAGCCCTTGCTCCCCAACCCGATCCCGATGAGCAGCGCCCACACTCCCAGCACCACGGCCCACTGGGCCCACTCGGTCTTGCGGTCCGCCTCCTCCGCCAGTGGCTCGGTCTTGAGCACGTGCCACATGAAGCCGATGAGTGCCGGTCCAACGAGCAGCGTGAGCAAGTGGTTGCCAACCGACAGTGCCCCGAGATACACGATGAGCAGTAGCACGTGGGGCGCCCGCTCCCCACCACGATGCCGACGCCACAACCACCCGAGCCAACAGATCGCCGCGATCGACGACGCGGCGATCATGTACACCTCGGTCTCGTTGGAATTCTGCCAGACGGTGAACGCCGTGGCCGCCAGCACGGCTGCTGCGACCCCGCCGCCGATGGTGAACAGCTTGTCCGTCCCCGCACCGTCTTGCCCCTCGTCGTCGCGCTTCCACCCGCGGAGTGCCTGCGCCACGACCAAGAAGAAGAGCGCTGCGGCAGCAGCACTGCCCACGGCCGTCATCAGGTTGGTGCGATAGGCAAACTCGCCGATGGGCACTAGGGCCGCCCACACGTTGGCCATGAGCACGAACAGCGGCGTGCCCGGTGGGTGCGGGATGCCCAGGATCTTCGCTGTGGCGATGAACTCGCCCGCATCCCAGAACGTGACCGTGGGCGCGAGTGTCCAGACGTAGCAACCCAACACGACGACGAAGACCGCGAGGGCGGCACGGTAGGGGACCCTGGCGGTCTCGACCTGCTCGGATGCCATCGGACTATTGCTCAATTCGGGTGGTAGAAACTCGATTAGGCCGGTGAAGCGTCACTACGCGCGCCCGTCAGCGCAAGGCTCGCCTCCTCCGGCCCGGCGAGCGCGGTGCGCACCTGATCTGCCGTGATCCCGCGGCGCAGCATGCCTCGCAGGGCCATGGAGATCTTGGAGGTTTCCTCAGAGACCACGACCACCACGGCATCACTCTCCTCAGACAGACCGAGCGCCGCGCGATGCCGGGTGCCCAGCGACTTGTCGCTGACGGGGAACTGGGTGAGGGGGAGCACGGCCCCGGCACCGATGATCTGGTCCCCGCGCACCAGCACGGCGCCATCGTGCAACGGCGAGTACGGCGTGAAGATCGTGGTGAGGAGGTCGGCCGAGACCGTGGCCCGCATGGGCGTACCCGACTCCACGAACTCGTCCAGCGACACGTCGCGCTCCACCGCGATGATCGCGCCGGTGCCGTTGCGGGCCAGGCGCCCGATGGCCTCCGCGATCTCGTCGGCAACGACACGCTTGCTCGAGCTCGCCAGGAAGCCCACCAGTCGGGAGCGGCCCAGGCGAGCCAACGCGTTCCGCAGCTCCGGCTGGAACACGACGATGGCGGCGAACGCCCCGTACGTGAACACAACGCCCAACAGGCTGCTGATCATGTTGAGCTTGAGCACGAGCGCGACGAAGTAGATCACGAAGAGCGCCGTGATGCCGATCAGGATCTGCAGCGCCCGCGTTCCCGCCAGGAACATCAGCAGGCGGTAGATCACGTACGCCACGATCAGGATCTCGAGGACGTCGTACAGACCAGGAACCAGGAACTGCAGCTGCTCGAGCGACATCAGGTGCTCCGAATCGCGTGGGCGATGGCGAGGGCCTCCCGCACGGGCGCGACGGCGTGCACGCGGAAGAGCGATGCTCCTCCCAGATAGGCCGCGGCACAGGCCGTCGCGGTGGCCGCGTCCCGGTCGGGAGCGTCCGTTCCCGTCACGGCCCCGAGGAACCGCTTGCGTGACGGCCCCACCATGACCGGGTGTCCCAGCGCCACCAAGATCGGAAGATCCCGCAGTACTTCATAGTTGTGTTCCGGCCGTTTCGCAAAGCCGAGCCCGGGATCCAGCACGACACGCTCCGCGCCGACCCCGCGGCTTCCGGCGACCTCCACGGCACGCTCCAGCTCCCCCACCACGTCGTCCACCACCCGCCCGTAACTCGCGTGGTCGTAGCTGGCCAGCTCACTCACCGAGCCGCGCGAGTGCATCAGCACGAGCCCGGCTCCGTACTCGGCACAGACGTCCGCGATCTCGGGATCGAGTCGGAGTCCGGAGACGTCGTTGACTGCCCAGGCGCCGGCGGCGAGCGCACGGGACGCCGTCTCGGCCTTCACCGTATCGACGCTGAGGGGCACCCCCGGATGTCGCTCGCCGAGCCCGCGCAGCACCGGCTCGAGCCGGCGCCACTCCTCCGCCGGCGTGACCGGCTCGGGACGCCCCGGCCGGGTGGACTCGGCGCCGAGATCCAGCATGTCGGCCCCCTGCTCGAGGAGCCGCGCCGCCTGCTCCAGCGCCGCCGCCGGGTCGAGAAAGCGTCCCCCGTCGCTGAATGAATCGGGCGTGATGTTGAGGATTCCCACGACGATTGGGCGCGCGAGAGACATCGCCCCGCGCGTCATCGGCCAGCTGGCGACGGGGCTCTGGGAAACG
>JBDGYO010000205.1:0-5059 GCA_039584015.1 Gemmatimonadota bacterium
GGTGATCCACTGGAAGACCTCGGGCATGCTGGTGATGGGGTAGAAGAACCCCGAGAGGATGATGGCCGGCTGGAAGAAGAGGAACATCGTCATGAACGCTTCCTGCTGCGTCCGTGAGATAGTCGAGATCAGCAACCCCACGGCGAGCCCAGCCAAGATGTAGAGCAGCGCGGCCAACAGCAGGGTGGGGGGGAACCCCCGAATCGGCACGTCGAACCACAGCACCGCCACCACCGAGATCAGCACCAGATCCACCAACCCCACTACGGCCACGGGGAGGGTCTTGCTGAGCATGAGCTCTTCCGGCGTGAGCGGGCTGACCATCAGCTGATCGAGCGTGCCCAGCTCGCGCTCGCGCACGACCGCCAGTGCGGTGAGCAGCAGGCACATCAACATCAGGAGCACGCCGATCACGGCCGGGACGTTGTATATGCGGCTCTCGAGGGTGGGGTTGTACCAGGCGCGCACCCGGAGATCCACGCCCGGCGGCAGTGCTCTGGTCGCATCCACCCGAGCCAGGCCGAACTGCTGCACGATCTGTCCGGCGTACCCCAACGCCACCGTCGCGGTGTTCGACTCGGTGCCATCTACGATCACCTGTACCCTGGCCGTCCCACCGGATGAGAGCTCCCGGGCGAATCCACGCGGGATCTCGACTCCCACGATGGCGTCGCCGGCGTCCAGCGCCCGGGTCAGGTCCTGGGCGCGCTGCGACCGACCCACGATCTTGAAGTAGCCGGTGGAAGTGAACCCCTCGATGAGCTCACGCGATTCCTGGGATTGGTCGTAGTCGACCACGAAGGTCGCCGTGTTGCCGATGTCGGTGTTCACGGCGTAGCCGAACATCAGCAGCTGGATCACCGGCGCCACGAAGATCACCGCTCGCGTGCGCGCGTCCCGCAGCAGCTGGCGCAGCTCCTTCTTCACCATCTCGCGCAGGCGCAGCGGCGACACCCGACTCATGCCAGTTCCTTGCGGAACACGCGGATGGCCAGGGCCAGGCCGAGCACGGCGAACACGACCATGGCAACGGCATCGCCCCACAACACCGTGGGTCCCACGCCCTTGAGGAAGATTCCCTTCGTCACCGTCACGTAGTAGCGGGCCGGGATGGCGTAGCTGATACCCCGCAGCACGATGGGCATCGTGGAGATGCTGAAGATGAACCCGGAGAGCAGCAACGCCGGCAGGAAGGTGGCCATCATGGCCACCTGCGTGGCGAGCAGCTGGGACTTGAGCGCCGCCGAGATGAAGATGCCGAGCCCAAGCGCCCCCACGAGGAAGAGGAACGTCAGGGCAGCGAGGAGCAGGACGTTGCCCTTGAACGGAACGTCGAAGATCAAGATGCCTCCGATAGACGCCAGCGCGACGTCGAGCAGCCCGATGGCGACGTAGGGCAGCAGCTTGCCGAGCACCACCTCCAGCCGGTGCACGGGTGTGGCGGCGAGCTGCTCCATCGTGCCGCGCTCCCACTCCCGCGCGATCGTGAGCGCGGTGAGCATGCTCGCGATGATGGACATGATCACGGCTACCAGTCCCGGCACGATCATGTTGCGGCTCTCGAGTGTCTCGTTGTACCAGACGCGGCTCTCCGGCTGCGCCGGCAGCACGAGTCGCCGCCCGCTGAGTGCCACGTCGGCCGAGTACCCCGCGACGATCGCGTCGGCGTAGCTGCGCGCGATGGTGGCGGTGTTGGCGTCGCTGCCATCCAGCAGGAGCTGGACCGGGGCCGCCCGCCCGGTCGCCAGGTCGCGGGCGAAGGAGGGTGGAATGACGAGCACGAGCTGGGCCCGCCCGGCACCGAGGTCTGTGGCGGCGTCGCCGTAGCGGTCGAGGTGCCGCACGATCGTGAAGTATCCCGAGGCCTCGAACGCATCGACCAGGAGGCGGCTCTCCGGCGTGCGGCTCTCGTCGAGAACGCCCATCTCGATGTTGCGGATGTCGAACGAGATGGCGTACCCGAACAGGAGCAGCAGCACGAGTGGGAGGATGAACGCGAGGTAGAGACTCCGCGCGTCGCGCTTGAGCTGGATCATCTCCTTGCGGCTGACCGCCCAGAGGCGCGTGAAGCTCATTCGGCGACCGCTCCGTCCTCGCGCTGGACGAGGGCCACGAAGACGTCCTCCAGCGAAGGCTCGACCGGCTCCAGCTTTTCACAAGTGCGCCCCGCGGCAGCAAGCGCTCCGGGCAACGCCAACTGCGCGGTCTGCTCGTCCTCCACCATGATGTGCACCGCGCGTCCGAACATGGCCGCGCTGATCACCCCCGGAACCTGTGTCAGTGCCTCGACGGCCCGGGGCGGGTCGTCGGTGTGGAGCTCGAGCAGCGGTCGGTGCAACGTATGCTTGAGGGTGGCTGGGCGATCGAGCGCGATGATGCGGCCCCGGTTCATGAGCGCGAGGCGGTAGCAGTACTCCGCCTCTTCCATGTAATGCGTGCTCACGAACACGGTCGTCCCGCCCTCGGCCAGGTCGTAGATGAGGTCCCAGAAGTTGCGGCGCGACACGGGATCCACCCCCGAGGTCGGCTCGTCGAGGAACAGGATCGGCGGCTCGTGCAACACGGCGCAGCCGAGCGCCAGGCGTTGTTTCCAGCCCAGGGCCAGCGCGCCCGTGGGTCGGTGCCGGTGGCGCTCCAGGCCGGCCATTTGCAGCACCCAGTCGCGGCGTGCCGCCAACCGCTCGCCCGTGACGCCGTACAGCCCGGCGAATAGCTGGATGTTTTCCTCTACCGAGAGGTCGGCGTACAGCGAGAACAGCTGCGACATGTACCCGATGCGCCGCTTGACCTGCGGCACCTCGCGGGTGACGTCGTGCCCCGCGACGAGCGCCGATCCCGACGTGGGGCGGAGCAGGCCGGTCAGCATCTTGATGGTTGTCGTCTTCCCGGCGCCGTTGGGTCCCAGGAAGCCGAAGATCTCACCGGGCTGCACGTCAAAGTTCACGCCGTCGACCGCGACGAACTCCCCGAAGTGACGGGTGAGCTCCCGGACCTGGACCGCATCACGCATCGGCCGCAGCTCCCCCGCCCACCAGCTGAATGAAGACGTCCTCCAGGTTGGGGTCGGTCAGTCCCTCGCCGCGAATGGTCACGCCGCCGCTCACGAGGGCGGCGCGCGCTTCGGGCCAGTCACGCCCGGGATCGTCCAGCGTGACGTGCAGGCGGTCGCCGAACAGGGTCGCGTGCTCCACGGCTGGCTGCCGGCGCAGCAAGTCCCGCGCAGTGCGCGGCGCGTCGGTCAGCACCAACTGCACGCGTCCGGCGAGCCGGTCCTGCAGTGCCCGCGGCGTGTCGAGGGCGATGAGGCGTCCCTCGTGCAGCATGGCCACGCGGTCGCAGCGCTCCGCTTCATCGAGATAGGCGGTGGCAACGAGTACGGTCACCCCGCGCGCTACCATCTCGTGCACGATGAGCCAGAGGTCGCGGCGGGAAATGGGATCGACCCCGAAGGTGGGCTCATCGAGCAGTATGATCTCGGGCTCGTGGATGAGGGCGCAGCAGAGCCCCAGCTTCTGCTTCATGCCTCCCGAGAGCTGGCTGGCCAGGCGCGACTCAAACGGGCCGAGCCCCGAGAAGCGATACAGGCGGTCGCGCCGCGCCGCACGCTCCTCCCGCGGGACCAGGAAGAGGTCGGCGTAGAAGTCCAGGTTCTCCCGTACGGTGAGGTCGGTGTAGAGCCCGAAGCGCTGCGACATGTACGCGATGTGGTGTTTCACGCCCTCGGGGTCGCGCACTACGCTGATGCCGTTGATGAGGGCGTCGCCGCCCGAGGGGGGGAGCACGCCGGCCAGGGTGCGCAGGGTCGTGGTCTTGCCCGCCCCGTCAGGCCCCACGATGCCGAACAGCTCGCCGCGCGCGGTGTCGAAGCTCAGGTCGCGCACGGCCCGGACGTCGCCGAAGTGGCGCGTCAGCCCCCGCAGGGATACGGCAGGGTCCACGGTGGGCTCAGCGCTGCGAGGTATCGAGATGCACGTCGGCCGGGAGCCCCGGCTTGAGGTCGTACGAGGGATCCCCGGTGACACGGACCTTCACCCGATAGACCAGCTTCACGCGCTCTTCGGTGGTCTGCACGTTGCGGGGAGTGAACTCCGCCTCGCTGGCGATGAATACCACCTCACCCGTGTAGGTCCGCTCGGGATACGCGTCGGCGGTGATCGCAGCGGGCAGGCCGAGGGCCAGCCGCCCCACCTGGTCCTCCCGCACGTAGATCCGGATCCAGCGATCGTCGGGGTCCCGCAACGTGAGCACGGGCGCGCCGGCACCCACCGTCTCACCGGGCTCTCGGTGGCGCACGGTGACGATGCCGTCGAACGGCGCGCGCACCACGGCGTTTTCCAGGGTGGCGTCGATCTGGCCGACGGTGGCGCGCGCCTGCGCTACGACCGCGCGCTGGGCGGCGACCTGCTCGCGGCGAGGGCCCTGTTCCAGGATCGCCAGCTGCTCCATGGCGCTCTCGTGGTCCGCCTCCGCGAGCGTGAGTGCCGTGCGGGCGTTGTCGAGTTGCTGCTCGCTCACGGCCCCACCCGCGAACAGCCGTTCCGTGCGGTCGAACTCGCGACGCGCATCCGCCAGCAGCTGCTCCGTGGCCCGCAGCGCCGCGCGGCCCTGGGCGACTTCCTGGGTGCGGAAGCCGCGCTCCAGCTCCAGCAGGCGCGCCCGTGCCGTGCCCAGCTGCGCCTCGGCCTGACGTTTGCGGGCGCTCAGCTCGGTACGGTCGAGCCAGGCCAGCTCCGCTTGCTGCGAGACGTGGTCGCCCTCGCGCGCCGCAATACTGTCGATCCGTCCTGGCACCTGGAATCCCAGATCGGCTTCGGTGGTCTCGACCGTCCCGGAGGCAGTCACGCTGTCGTCGTCGCCCGACGACCTCCAGATCAGGACGCTCGTCACGACCAGCATGACGATTATGACGGCGGCGATGCCGATGCGCTGTTGCTTCTTCATGGGGTGATCTCCAGCATGTCGCTGATCCACTGTGGGGAGAGCACGCCGGTGATGCTGGCGAGCTCGACCTGAGCCGCGATCTCCGCGTGCCGCGCGCGCACCAGCGAGGCGCTGGCCC
>JBDGYO010000206.1:0-5823 GCA_039584015.1 Gemmatimonadota bacterium
CGAGGACATCCGCCTGTTGCTGGCCGAGCAGCTCAAGGCGGCCGCCCGCACCGATGAGGCCAAGGAGCAGCTGGCCAAGCTGTACCACGAGCTCGAGGCCAAGGGCGACCAGCGTCGCAGCCGGGCGACGCTCGATAAGATCCAGGCCATCGATCCCGAGTTCGATGCGGGAGCCGCGCCCAAGCCCGAGGTGAAGGAACGGGCCGATAGAGGAGACTTGGTGTTCCTCGACCTGAGCGAGGAGGGTCCGGAAGCGCCAGCCGCGGTGGCCGAGCGGGAGGAGGCGGCCGCGCCGGTCAAGCCCAAGGCACCCGCCCCCGCCCCCGCAGAGGAGGCACTGGAAGTCGAGCCGACGTCCCTCGAAGCAGAGGCCCCACCGGCAGCGGCAGCCGAGGTCCAGGAACCGATCGAGCTGGAGCGAGGGTCGGCCGATTATCTCGCCGTGGCCGAAGAGGTGGGCGAGGTCGATGCGCTGGACGAGCTCGACATGCCCGAGGCGGACGTGGGTGAGGTGGAGACGGTCGCCGGGCTCGACGCGGCGACTGAGTTCGAGGCGCCGGCCGGGGAGGCAGCCGCCTCGCTCGACATCGAGCCTACGGTGGTGGCCGATGCGGAGGCGGTGGCGGAGGACGTTGCCCCGGTTGAGGGGCTGGCCGAGACGGCCGAGCCTCCGGCCGAGGCGCTAGAGCGGACCTCGGAGGGCTTCGTACCCCCCGACGCCATCATCGCGCCGCCGGATCAGGACGTTGCCCCGGATGCCGTCGAAGAGGCAGTGCCGGACGCCGCCGAGCGGACGTCGGAAGGGTTCGTGCCGCCCGACGCGATCATCGAGCCCCCCGATGAGACGGCGGCCGCGGTCGAGGTTGCCCCAGAGGCCCCGCCCGAGTTCCCCGAGGTCTCGCCACCTTCGACTCCGGTACCGGTCGTGGAGGCGAAGGCCGCACCCCCGGGAGCTGGGATGGACGTCCCGGATATCGACCTGGGCGTCGGGCTCGACGACGAGGAGACCGCGGTATCTGAGGCGGAGACGGTCGCGGCGCCTAGTGACATGGCGAAGACGCCGCTGCCGAGCCCGCCAGATGTGGGCCCACCGGACGTCGGCGCGGCCGGCATCCAGGTGGAACTGCCACAGACCCTCGACCTCGGTGCTGAGGCAGCGGCCCCTCAAGAGCCGGTGGTGTTCGAGACTCCTACGGTGGCCGCGCTGGAAGATCAGGTTGCGGAGAGTCCGGACGACGCTTCGCTGCACCAGGCATTGGGGGAAGCCCTGCTCGAGGAGGGCCAACGCGAGCGTGGCATTGAGGAGCTGGACATCGCGCTGGAGATCCACGAGTTGGGCGAGGACTGGCGCCATGCCGAGGGGCTGGCCGAGGAAATCCTCCGAATAGACCCCAACAGCGTGCGGCACCATCAGAAGCTGGTCGAGTTCGCGTTCCGCCGCAGCGACAAGGATCGGCTCGCGGAGGCGTACCTGGGTCTGGCCGACGCGCTGTTCCGCACGGGCGCCACGGAGCGCGCCCGGGCCGTGTACCAGCGCGTGTTGGAGCACGACCCCAGCAGCGAGCGGGCCCGGCTCGGGATTCAAACGCTGCAGCCGGAGGTGGAGGAGGCCCCGGCCGAGCCGGCGACTCCTGCTGCCGAAGCTGCGGCACCGGCGGAGGCGGTGCCCGTGGGTGGTGACTTCGTGGATCTCGGCTCCCTGCTGCTCGACGAGGAGCCCGCGGTGCGCGACACGCGCATGCGCATCGAGGAAGAGGAGCCCACCGGGGACGAGCAGCGTGACTTCGAGGAAATGCTGAGCCAGTTCAAGAAGGGGATCGAGGCCAACGTGGCCGAGGAGGACTGGCAGGCGCACTACGACCTCGGCGTGGCGTTCAAGGAGATGGGGTTGCTGGACGAGGCGATCTCGGAGTTTCAGAAGGCGCTGCGTTCGGAGGAAGGGCGTCTGCGCGCGGCCGAGGCTCTGGGGCACTGTTTCTTCGAGAAGGGCCAGTTCTCGGTCGCGGCGACCGTGCTCAGACGGGCCATCGACACCGGCCGCGGGAGCGACGAGGGCAAGATCGGGTTGCTCTACTCGCTGGGGCGGTGCGAGGAGGAGCAGGGCCGCACGCCGGAGGCCCTGACCTACTACCAGCGTGTCTTTGCCATCGACATCAACTTCCAGGACGTGAGCGAGCGGGTGAAGGGGCTCGCCCGGGCAGGGGGCTGATCGGTGGGACCACAACTCGCCGGAATCACCCTCGCGTCCATTCAGGAACCCGTTCGCGCCGAGCTCGACACGGTGTTCGACGAGCTCGGCCGCATCATCACGGCCGACTTTCCCCTCGTCGCGCAGGTGAACCAGCACCTGCTGCGCATCAAGGGGAAGATGTTCCGGCCGACGCTGGTGCTGCTCGCAGCCCAGGCCACGGACACGTCCGGCCCGCGCTCGGTGACGCTGGGAGCGGTGGTGGAGCTGATCCACCTCGCCACCCTGATCCACGACGATTCGGTGGACCACTCGGTGCTGCGCCGGGGCCAGCCCACGGTGAACGCGATCTTCAGCCATCAGATCGCCGTCATCATGGGCGACTACCTGTACTCGCGCGCGGTGCAACGACTGGTGGATCTCGACGACCTCGAGCCGCTGCGCGTGATGAGCCGGGTGACCAACGAGATGACGATCGGCGAGATGCGGGAGATCGAAGCCCACGACGTGCTCGATTTCTCGATGGAGGACTACGACCGGTTGATCGATGCGAAGACGGCGTCGCTCATGTCGGGTGCGTGTGAGGTCGGCGCGATCGGCGGCGATGTGGCGTATCGTGAACCGCTGCGGCGCTACGGCCGCTATCTTGGCATGGCGTTCCAGGTGGTGGACGACCTGTTGGATTACACTAGTACCCAGGAAGTGACCGGGAAGCCGGCGGGGCTCGACCTGCGCGAGCACAAGATCACACTGCCGCTGATCGCCGCGCTGCCAGCGATGGACGCGCGGGAACGCGGATTGGTGACGGCGCTCATGGGCGATCCCGCGCCGTCGGACGAGCAGATCGCGGAGGTGGTGGGCATTGCCCACGAGCACGGTGGTATTACGGCAACCGAGGAGCGGGCGCAGGAGTTCGCGACGCTGGCTGAAGGCGAGCTGCTGCAACTCCCGGAGTCGCGCGCGCGCGACGCGCTGCACGACTGTATCACGTACGTGGTAGAGCGACGGAGCTGAGCCGTGGCGATCGGACCGCGCAAGCCGGTGTTCTATGTGGGGGTACTCACCATTGGGTTCGTGCTGGGAGGGTTCCTCTCGGCCCTGCTCAAGCGCTTCCTCCCCGAGGGTCCGGCCAAGGAGTTCTTCACCTGGACAGTGAGTCCGTCGCTCGGACCATTGCACCTGGACCTGATTATCTTCAGTTTGACGTTGGGGCCCATTGCGGTGCAGGTGTCACTGCTGGGAATCGTGGGAATCGTGCTGGCGTACCTGCTGGCCAGGTCGCTGTTCTAGCACTCTAGCCTGAGGCGCATATGCCATTCAACTTGGGCGTCACCGAGCTGATCGTCATCATGGTGATCTTGCTGCTCGTGTTCGGCGCCAGGCGGCTGCCGGAGATCGGATCCTCCATGGGGAAGGGTATCCGGGAGTTCAAGAAGAGCATTCGTGAAGTGAAGGACTCCATCGACGAGACGCCGGACGAAGGCATGCCGTCCTCCCGTCAACTCGATTCGCCAAACGCCGCGGGTGAGCAGCAGCGGCACCAGGGGGAGCCGAAGAAACTCTCCGAGTAGCCACCACCCGACCCCCGACCTCGGGAAGCGGGAAAGGGGAAGCGGGAAGTGTGCGACGAGAAAGCGCCGCGGAGCCAAGTGAGACTCTGCGGCGCTTGATGTTTCGGCTCGTGCTCAGCCCGTCGTGCCTCTTCCCGCTTGCCGCTTCCCTCTTCCCCTTCTGCTCTATCTGAGGAATCCCAACGGACTCTGCTGCGGTAGCTGCTGCTGCTCCTGTTGTGCGAGCTGCAGCTCGCGTCGGCTGTCTACCACGTCTGCCGACTGGCGCACGGAAGCCAATGCCAGCTGCAGGCGCGCCTGGCGGGCCTGTTGCAGCGCCTGGTTGCGCATGTCGCCGAGCTGCGCGCTGAACGCCGTGCTGTCGGCCCAGCGGAATCGGGTCGGCTCCACCAGGAAGATCGCGAACTCCGACTCGAACGGGCCGCCCACCTGTCCGAGCTGGAGGCCGAACGCCGCGCCCACCGCCTCGGGAGCCTCCACCAGGGCGGGGCCCGGGTTAGCGCGCGTGAACGGGCCGATCGGTCGGGCCTGCGAGCGATGCTGCTCGGCAGCCTCCTCCAGGCTCGTGCCACCGTCCACGGCGTCGGCAATGGCTCGCGCTAGCTCGCGCGTGCGCTCCCACTTCTGCTCCGTCCCGGCGTCGCGGCGCACCTGGTCCACCACGTCCTCGAGCGGCGCGATCCCGGCCGGGATGATGCTGTCCAGCCGGAACAGGTAGTACGCGGTGCGCGTCTCGATCACGTTGGAGGTCTGTCCGGGGGGCGACTCGAATGCCCAGACCCCGACATCGGGTACGAAGTCGCTGCCAATGACCATGCGCGTTCCCTGCCGCAGCGGCGGCGCCGGTCGCACCTCCACCTCCATGTCGACCGCCACCGAGTCGAGGACCGTGGGGTCGTCCTGGTCGGCCGCCAGCATGTCGAGCGAGTCGGCCTGACGGTCCACGATGTCCAGGTGCTCCCCGAAGGGCTCGATCGGGACGAGAATGTGGCGCGGATGGTAGGTGTCACCGTCGCGCGACTCGAGGCGGATGATGTGGTATCCGAAGCGGGTCAGCACGGGCTGCGACAGTTGTCCCGGCCGTAGCGCCAGCGCGGCCTCCTCGAACGGGGGCACGAAGGCACCGCGCTCGACCTCGCCGAGATCGCCGCCCGTGTCCCGGTTGGCCGAGTCGGCGGACTCGCGGGCGGCCACGGCCTCGAAGTCGGTGCCGGCGATGATCTCCTCGCGAATGGCCCGCGCGCGCTCCAGCGCCGTGGTCGAATCGGCCGCGTTGGGCACGCGGAATCGGCCGCGTTGGGCACGCGTGAGATGGTCACGTAGCTCAGGCGGGCCTGCGCCGGCTGCTCGTACTCGTCGGCGTGTGCCTCGTAGTAGGCGCGCAGGTCGTCCTCGGTGACCTCGATCTCGTCATCCGGAACGAGCACGGCTGGCACGAGCGCGACCACGGTGGCGGTCACCGAGTCGTTCTGATCGCGGTAGACCTGCCACAGCTTGGCGCCCGAGACGTTCGCGCCCTGCGCGATCCGCTCGAAGTACTTGATACGCGGCAGCTCCTCGCGGTACCGCTGCTCCAGGGCCAGCGCGAAGTTCGGGTCGGCACCCGAAAGCAGGTAGCGCTGGTACTTCTCGAGGTCGAACTGACCCTCGGTCTGGAAGATCTCCACCTCGCGCAACTCGGGGAGGGGAGCGAAGCGAAGCGCCTGGCGCAGTTCGTCGTCGGTGACCGTGATTTCCTGTCGGCGGTACTCGTCGTCGAGCAGGATCTGCTGGACGATTTGCTCCAGTACCTGATCCTCCAGCTGCCGCTGCTCCTCCAGGGTCGTCGTGGGGGGAGCGCCCTGTTGGCGCTGCGTCTCCTGCGTCTGCCGCACGGCGGCGTAGAACGTCTGGGCATCGATCTTCTGGCCGTTGACCCGCCCGACCTCATCAAGCGGGGCGCCGGTGGTCTGGCCACGGACGTCCATGCCCACCTCGAAGACCATCCAGCCGACGAAACTGACTGCGACGATCGCCATGATCCACGGGGCGATCGAGCGCATGGTTCGCATCATGATGGTGACT
>JBDGYO010000207.1:0-4984 GCA_039584015.1 Gemmatimonadota bacterium
GCGCTCCAGATGCTCCTGCCGCCCGACGGCGTATCCCTCCCGGACGATGGTCATGAACGCGTCGTCCAGCTCCGCCGGCTGCTTGAAGCGGAAGTGATGCACGAACGTGCTCGGCGGGATCAGCTCGGTGCGGCGCAGTTTGGGGTGCTGCGCTGGCCGTGTGAGCCACACGCCTACGTCCAGGTCGCGTCGGCGCGGAACGACGCCGGCGAAACGGACGCGGACCTGGCACACGATGCGCGTCTGCTCGGGGTAAATCGTCACGGGCCCGCACGCCTCGACCATGCCGGTAAAGCGGTCGAACAGCTCGCGCACCCTGGGATCGGAATCCTCGAAGTGGTCGGCCAGGCTGTAGCGTCCGCACGAGTGCCACAAGTTCTTGGTAACGAACTCGTGCCCACATTTGGGGCACTTCCAGAGCGGCTTGTCGCTCTTGCTCATGTCGGTGAGGAGCTGCTCCGCGGGGATTGTCGGATCGAAGGGTGTGCAGATACGCTGCACCTAATCCCCGCGAAAGTCCAGAGCGCAGGCCGACTCTTGACGGATTTGCGCGGTCCGGTCGGTATAGTGGTGTTCCGGTCCAGGGCCGGGTGCCGTGGTCCAGCTACCTCCCGAGCGGTAACCAGTTCCTTGTCAACAGGTTACGAGCCCGGCGCCAGGTGGGCCCACACACACTGTGAGGAGGTGTACCATGTTGGACCGTCGCCAGCAGTATCTCAAGGTCGCCCTTCTGGTCTTCGGGCTCATCTTCGTGGCGGGGATCCACCCGATGATGCTGTTGTGGCCCTCGGGATGGGCCTGGACGCCGGACCAGGCGGAGTTCCGGGTGATGATCCTGGGGATATACGCCACCCTGGGAATCTTCCTCATTCTGGCCGCGCGGAATCCGATGGCGCACCGCAGCCTGATCTGGTTCACGGTGTGGTCGAGTGCCGTGCACGCCGCGATCATGGCCGTGCAGGCCATCGTGGACCCCACCGAGCGCGGGCATCTGTACGGTGACGTCGCGGCGTTGTTCCTGGTGGCGATCGTGCTGGCGCTCCTGATGCCGCGGGGCGCAGACGCTGCGGTGTGATCTCCAGTGCCATCGGAATGAACCGAATGCCGGTCAGCTCCTCCTGATCGGTCGCGCGAAACCCGAGGCGCTCGTAGGCTGGGACGGTGTTGGGTGACGAGTGCACCGTCACGGCGTAGATTCTGCTGTACGGGGGAGGAGCGACGCGCATGGCATCTGACGAGCCCCCACGCACCAGCGAGCCCGAAGCGCCGAGCTCCGTGTCGCCCACGGACGCGGCGGCGTTGCTCGCGATCGCCCGAGCTTCCATCCAGCATGGTCTCGACGTCGGCGAACCGCTGCCGGTCGACCTCGATGACGTGACGGAGGCGCTCGGCCGCCCCGGGGCCAGCTTCGTCACCCTGCAGCTCGATGGCGCGCTGCGCGGCTGCATCGGGAGCTTCGAGGCGTATCGGCCACTCGCATCCGACGTATCGCACAACGCGCACGCTGCTGCGTTTCGGGATCCCCGCTTCGCACCGCTGTCACCAGCGGAGCTCTCCGGGCTGGAGGTCCATCTGGTCCTTCTGGGACCGCCAGTCCCGCTCGAGGTGTCGAGCGAGGAAGAGTTACTCGCGGTGCTTCGGCCGGGAGTCGACGGCCTGATTCTGGAGGACGGTGGGCGGCGCGGCCTGTTTCTGCCGCAGGTGTGGGAGCAGCTTCCCGAGTCGGCGGATTTCGTCACGCACCTCAAGCGCAAGGCGGGACTCCCCGCTGACTACTGGTCGCCCGGCATGCGGTGTTGGCGGTTTGTTGTGGAGGAAGTAGGGGAGGAGTAGGCCTTACCCGTCGGTGGCCAGTACGCTCACAGACGCTCCGGGCTCTCCACCGTGCGCTCGCTTCGGATGTTCCCCGTGTTGACCGTGGTGGCCGGCTCGAACAGGAGTACGTGCGCTTCCTCCCCGGCCACGGGCTTGTGTGCCACGCCTCGGGGCACGACGACGCACTCTCCTTCCTCCAACAGCACGTCGCGGTCGCGCAGCTTGATGGTGAGGTGGCCCTTGATCACCAGGAACAGCTCGTCCTCCTGTTCGTGATGGTGCCACTCGAACTCGCCCTTCAGCTTGGCCACTTTCACCTGCTGACCATTCAGCTCCGCGATAATGCGGGGATGCCAGTAGTCATCGAACAGGCTCAGCTTCTCGGTGAGGTTGATCTTGTCCATGGGTCGCTCCGCGCTGTGTCAGCGTGCCGAATCGGGTAGCGTCCAGGTGCGTAGTACGACAACGTCCTCCGGGCCGGCCGTACCGCCCACGCACTCGCCGTACGTAGCATCGAGGTAGGTGAGCAGCCAATCCTCTACGACGTTCACGCTATCGTCTGCGGGGAGGGTCTCGGACCAAGTCCACGAAAGAGTGACGATCGGGTCGCCCCGCGCGTCACGAGTTTGCACGATCCTGCCGCGGCTCCCCTCCGAGGCAAACGCGACCTCGGTGTACGATCCGCCGGCCGAGTCCTGAGGGAGCCCAGTTGGCCCCGGCCGGTCGGCCACGATCGTCGTGGTATCCACGATCTGCTGTGCCACCAACGTCTGCTCCACGCATGCCGCGGGCATCGGTTGCTGCAGATGGGCGCGCACGCTCATGGTCCACGCCGAGGCGCAGGCGGCGCACAGGGCGCAGCATGCGCCGCCGATCGCCGCCGCACGCCTCATGAAGTCTCGGCCATGCTGTCGGTTCGCTACGGAGTGGGTTGCAGCACGAAGTCGACGCGCACGCTGTCGGGCACGTCGGGTCCGTTTGCCTCCACGCCCTCCCGCAGCACCGTGTCCGGCAGGAGGCCCGATCCATCCGGTGGCTCCACGACGATCTGGAGGTCCACCACGAAGTGCGAGCCCCAATTCCAGACCGCCCGTACATAGTCCCCGGACGCGTCGGTGGTGTCGGTCGCATAGGGCGGCCCCTCCTCGAGGGGCCAGAACGCCCAGAGTTTCACGACTGCGCCAGGCACCGGCTGGCCACCGGCGGCCGTGACGCTGCCGACGATCGAAACGGTGGCGATCTCTCCGTCGATGATCGCGTCTCCGTCGCATCCTGCCAACGCGAAAACAGCGATGCCGATTAGTCCTGACAGGACAGATCTCATATGACGCTCCGCGTGAGGGGTATGCGTCGCATTACCCTGCGGGACCGCCGTCCGTTCCTCACTCCGGCGCCGTGAGCACCTCGTAGTGCGTCACGTTGGGCGCCAGCTCCAGGAGGAACTCACGATCCTCGGGGTAGTAGCGGGCGACCTCGACGTCGTCGCCGGCGAATGCCCGGATGGCATCGAGCGAATCCCACAACGAGATCATGAGGAAGTGTGCCAGCTCGCCCTCCGCGCGCCGCATGACGTAGACGCCTCGGTTGCCGGCCGTAGCCTGCAGGTCGGGCACCCCCGTGTTCAGCAAGTAGGCGTGGTACGCCTCGGCCCGCTCGAGCGGCACGGCACCGTGCCAGGTTCGTGCGATCATGGTCGATGTCTCTCCATAGGCCTCGAGGGAGTGTCGCCCGGGAATGTGCACCGCGACGGACCCAAAGCAAACGGGCCAGCTGGTCACTGGCCCGTCTCTCGCAGTCGTTCGCCCAGACCTGGGCGGTTCTACACCGCTCAGCTGAAGCCGCTGGGTCCGCACCCCACCGCGCCTCCGGCACTGCCCGATCCGGTCACGACGCTCACCACGGAGAAGCTGCGCGCGACGTGCTCCGACCCGCACTCCTTGCAGCGCGGTGAAAGGCCCTCCGAGTAGGCGGCCATGGACGCGCGAATCTCGAAGGTCTCTCCACAATCCTGGCAGACGTAGTCGTATGCTGGCACGGTGTTCCGTCCGGGTGTCAGGCCCAGGGCCTATAAATAGTGAAAGTGCAATATATCTATGTGACACCGGGCCAGCAAGGGGCGGCTCCGGCCTACGCCTCGCGGTAGATCACGCCTCCCAGCAGCGCGGCCAGGACCAACTCCACCAGTCCCACGATGGCCCACTGGATCAGCAGGCTGGTGGGATACAGGCCGATCATCCCGTAGCCGATGAGCGACGGGAGCCAGCCGCCGAACCAGAGCGCGACCGCCACGATGATCGCCGTCCTGGGACCCGGGCCGAAGCGGGGGCGCGCCGCGGCGTAGAAGAAGACCAGCGTGAGTCCGACGATCAGGCTGATCACGACGGCGAGGACCATGACGCCTGCGCTCAGCTCCATGGACATGCTGTGTGCCGCCAGCGCCGCCTCCACCTCGTCCATGTACAACAGCATGCTGCTGAGGCCCTCCAGGACCCAAATGAGAATGCCGGCGGCGCCGCCGCCTGCGAGCCAGCGGTTTACGTTGATCCCGGCCATCGTGGCCTCCTTGGTGTGGGGTCTGTCTGCGCTACTCCGCTCCGGCTTCCATCAGCAGCCGGATCGGCTCGTTGTCGGCGTACACCTGCCACTCCTCGACCAGATCCCCGCAGTTCCCGTCACTCATTGCGGCTCAGGTATAGTGTCCCCTTGGAGCTGGTGTAGTCGAGAAGGACCAGATCGTCCGTCCCGTCCTCGTTGAGGTCCACAGCCACCGCGCCCCACGGATGCTCGCCCCCGCGTGCCCATGCGGTTCGGATGCTCGGTCCCCCCAGAAGGAGCAGGACGTCTTGGGACATGTAGTTGGGGATGGCGGCGTCTCGCACTCCGTCCCCGTTGACATCGCCGAGGACGATCTTCTTGGCCCCTCTGGATGCCTCGAACGGCGAGTCGCCTGCTGCGGTGAACGCTCCGGTGCCGTCACCGAGGAGGACGCGGACGTTGGGATCGGTCTCCGAAGCGATGACGAAGTCGACAATTCCGTCGCCACTCAGGTCCCCGAGTGCCACGGCGAACGGGGCCCCGGTCGTGATTCGGGATGATCGGCCAAACTCGAATCGCTCCACGTCGGTACCGAACGCAATCCCCACATGGTCAGGGTTGGGCGTCGCCAGGT
>JBDGYO010000208.1:0-8340 GCA_039584015.1 Gemmatimonadota bacterium
CCGAGGAGGGTCGTGGCCGCAAGCGTTCCCGCCGCCACGAGCAGAAGGACCTGGACCACGGCGGCGCCGGCCATGTCGCCGAGCCGCACGACGCCCACGTCCACCAGCGCCTTGGTCGACCGCTTCTGCTCCGCGGCCAGAGGCGTGAACAGCAGCTCATAGCCGGCGCGGTAGAGGCCGTTGCGGAAGATGGACTCCGTTCCCCTGAGCGCCGTGGCGCTCGCCAACCCCGGTACGGCCAGGGCGCCGAGACTGCCCAGGCCGACACCGGCGGGGAGCAACGCGACCGTGCGCGTGAGCCCCAGTCGTTGCAGGGCGAAGCGACTCCCCACCGCCTGTACGGCCACGGTGAGCACCGACACGCCCGTGTAGAACACGGCAAAGAAGCGGAGCAGCCGCTCCCCATCGCCGAACGCGCCGGTGGCCCGCGCCTTGAACACGTAGTCGATGAGGACTTCCCCCATCGTCACGAGCAGCACCAGGGCCACGAGACCCCGGAGGTACGGCATGCCGATAATGGTCTTCAGCCCCGAGACTCCCGGGGGCGCGACGTCGGGCGTGCGCGCCATGCCACGGCGCGCGTCGGCCCGCTCGCGGGCGCGTCTGGCTCCCAGTAGCAGACCCGAACAGGTGAAGTGGAGGGCCGCCAGGATCGGCAGCATCGCCTCTACCGAGGCGAGCACCGCGACGCGCTCCGCGAGCAGCCCGCCGATGACCCCGCCGACGGTCGCTCCGGCCGCGATCTTGCCGACGTAGCGCTTTGCGGTTCTGGGGTCGAAGCGCTCGTTGATGATGGACCAGAACCCTGAGATGAGCACCGCGCCGAGGCCGCCGTAGTGCAGGTACAGCAGGACGGCGACGACACCCCGGTACTCGGCGACCAGGAGCCACTCGATGAGGAGCAGGGTGCCGCTGGCGGCGAACGCACCCGGCACGAGCCGGACCGGTCCCACCGCCGTCATCCAACGCGAGGCACCAAAGGCCACCAGCACCGAGACCAAGGCCGAGAGCATGATCATCCGCGGCAGCGCCGACACGTCGTAGCTGGACAGGAACAGCGCGTCCCGCGTCGCCTTGGCTGCCACCTGGAAGGCAATCATGATCACCGCCGTTACGATGGCGACGGCAACGGCAACCTTGGTGGAACGCTCGCTGGGGGCCAAGAATGCTCCGGGGCTGGATCGCCTTAAGGTAGCAGATCGCGTCGGAAACGCGATCCAACGCATTCGACATACCACCCTGGCGCCGAGCGGCCCACCCGGGCGAGATTCTCAGCGTGAACACCATCAGGGAGCGGTGCATGAACCTGCGGCAGACGCTGGGCCTGGCTCTGTGGATTCCCCTGACGCTTGCGGGCTGCGAGGGCGGCGGCACGCCCGGGTCCGACTCGGCAGCGGCGTTGGACCCGACGCCCACGATCGTGGTCGAGACGACGAAAGGCCGAATCGTGATGGAACTGGACCGGGAGAAAGCCCCCATCACCGTCGCCCACATCGTGCGGCACGTGGAAATCGGCTTCTACGATTCCCTTACGTTCTACCGCGTGCGGCCCGGCTTCATGATACAGGCCGGCAGCTTCACCGCCGACCTGCGCCGCCGTTCCAGTAGTGCCAAGCCCATCATGAACGAGGCGGACAACGGCTTGAGCAACCTGCGCGGCACCGTTGCCATGGCGCGGACGGAGTACATCCACAGCGCCGAGACCGACTTCTTCATCAATCTGGTCGACAACGCGAAACTCGACTTCGGGGTGTACCCGGACGGCTGGGGCTACGCCGTCTTCGGTCGGGTAATCGAGGGCATGGACGTGGTGGACGCCATCGCAGTGGTGCCTGCCCGCCCGCGGCGGCCCAACTTCGAGGCGCTTCCCGTGGAACCGATCGTGATCACCCGCGCTTACGTACTGGAGGAGGAGTCGGAAGGCTAGGCTGCGGTGCGGTCCAACCGAGTGAATCCATGACACAACCGACGGCGGAACTCAGCTGGAAGAAGGGCATTTGCGGGATTTGCCCCGCGGGCTGCTGGGTCGAGGTGGGGATGGAGAATGGGACGCTCAGGGACATCCGCGCCGATACGGGGCACCCCCTCGGCATGATCTGCCGCCGCGGGCAACACGCACCCGAGATCGTCTATTCGGAGCATCGTCTCCGATATCCCATGAAACGGGTGGGCCCAAAGGGCACGCACGAGTTCGAGCGCATCACGTGGGACGAAGCGTTCGATCTCATCGTGGAGCGCCTGGAGACCATCAAGCAGGAATCCGGCCCGGAAGCCGTGTCCATCTATACGGGCCGCGGCGCGTTCGAGCTCTCGCTGTGCGACATGTTCCAACCGAAGGACGTGGCCGTTTCCTCGGCCTCGAACGTGCTCTTTCCATTCGGTTCGCCCAATACGATGGGCGTAGGCGCGTTGTGCTACGTCTCCTTCGCCATGATCGCGCCGCACGTCACGCTGGGCCGCATGCTGGTGAACATGTTCACCGACATGGAGAACGCCGAGATGCTGGTGGTATGGGGCGCCAACCCGGCCACCGACTCCCCGCCCCTGGACATGCACCGGCTCGAGGCCGCCGCGAAGCGCGGGGCCGACATCGTGGTCATCGATCCGCGGCGCACTGACACCGCCGTGCGCACCGGCGGGCAGTGGGTCCCGATCCGCCCCGGAACCGACGGCGCCCTCGCCCTCTCCATGATCGAGGTGATGATCGACGAGGAGCTCTACGACGAGCGCTTTGCAGAGGACTGGTGCCACGGGTTCGACGAGCTGCGCTCGTACGTGCAACACTTCCGCCCGGAGGTGGCCGAGTCCATCACGGGAATCCCCGCCGACACCATTCGGGACCTGGCGCGCCGCATCTGCCACGCGACCGGCACCTGCCCCATCATGTACACGGGCCTCGAGTACTCCAACAGCGGGATCCAGGCGATCCGCGCGGTCCTGTCGCTGTTTGCCCTGGCCGGTCAGCTCGACGTGCCCGGGGGAATGGGGCTGGCCATGTTGAACTCGCACTTTCCCATCAACCGCGCCTGCAATCAGGCCAATCCCAACCTGGATCGGGCGGTGGCGCGGCAGAAGTTCCCCATCTACAGCAACTACCGCGGGGAGTCGCACGCCAGCGGATTGGTCGCCTCCGTGCTCGAGGGCAACCCGTACCGCATTCGGGGACTGATCGTCCACGGGGCCTCACTCCTCACCTCCTGGCCCCAGACGTCGGTATGGCGGGAGACACTCTCCAAGCTGGATTTCCTCGTGTGTGTCGACCGTCAGCTCACGGCCGACGCAGCGTTCGCCGACGTCGTGCTCCCGGCCACCACGATGTTCGAGATGGACTCGTACATGGTGTATGGTCCCATCTTCCGACTGCGGGAGAAAGTGATCGAGCCGGTCGGGGAGGCGCGCAACGACTACCTGATCATGGCGGAGCTGGCACGCCGCCTGGGGTACGGCGAGCTCTACCCACAAACCGAAGAAGCCATGATTCGGTTCGCGCTGGAGGGCTCGGGCTACGATCCGGAGGCCGTCCGACAGGCCGGCGGGTGGGTGAAGCTCCCCGCCCCGATGATGGAGTACAAGAAGTGGGAGAAGGGCAGCCTGCGGCCGGACGGCCAACCGGGCTTCGACACGCCCACCGGCAAGTTCGAGATCTGGTCCACCGCGCTCGAGGACTACGGGTACGAGCCGCTTCCCAAGTACGTCGAGCCCACGGAGGGGCCGCTGGCGAGCCCTCAGCTCGCGGGGGAGTACCCCCTGGTGTTCAACTCCGGCGCCCGCCCCCATACCGATTTCCGCTCGCAGCACCACGGCATCAAGGGACTCAACAAGGACAGCCCGGAGCCGACCGTCGAGCTCAACGTGGACGACGCAAAGGCCAGGGGCATCGAGACGGGTGACCTGGTCGAGGTCCGCACCCCGCGCGGATCGGTACCGTTCCGTGCTTGTGTCACGGACGACATTGTGCGGGGAGCCATCGAGTGCAACATGGGCGGCGGGGGGCCCGTGGGGTCCCGGGCGTGGCGGGAGTGGAACGTCAACGAGCTGACCGACCTGAGCAACTACGACGACGTCTCGGGCTTCCCCGTCTACAAGGCCCTGCTGTGTGACGTCGCCAAGGTGGAGACCGGCACCGCCGCCACCCGCGAGTCAGCTGGCCGCGCGGCCGCAGCGTGCGGCCCCGTCATCTTGGGCGCCCCCGCCGGGCGGCAGCAGCCGAAGCGGCGTATCTACCTCGACAACAATGCCACGACGCGGGTCGATGGCGCCGTGCGGGAGGCAATGCTCCCCTTCCTCGACGGCACGCTCGGCAACCCCTCAAGCATTCACGGCCTCGGCCGCGACGCACGGGAAGGCATCGAGCAGGCACGCCGGCAGGTGGCGAGACTGATTGGCGCCCGGCCACGCCGCGTCGTCTTCACGGGCGGCGGCTCCGAGGCAGACAACCTGGCCCTCAAGGGCATCGCGTTCGCGAGCGGAAAAGCCCGCGGGCATCTCGTGACCAGCGCGATCGAGCACCCGGCCATCCTCGAGACCTGTCGCTTCCTCGAACAGATCGGATACGAGGTGACGTACGTGGCCGTGGATGAGCACGGCTTGGTGCGTCCCGACGCCCTCCGCCGAGCTCTCACGGACGAGACGATGCTGGTCTCGATCATGATGGCCAACAACGAGGTGGGGACCGTGCAGTCCGTCGCCGAGCTCTGCGCGGTGGCGCACGAGCGCGGCGTGCCGTTCCACACCGACGCCGTGCAGGCGGCCGGCAAGATCGCGATCGACGTCACCGAGTTGGACGTGGATCTGCTCAGCCTGTCCGCCCACAAGTTCCACGGGCCCAAGGGGGTCGGCGCGCTCTACGTGAAGCGAGGCATCGAGCTCGCACCACTCGTGCACGGGGGCAAGCAGGAAGGCGGCCTTCGCGCGGGGACCGAGAACGTGCCGGCCATCGTCGGCATGGGGAAGGCAGCCGAGCTGGCGGGCTGAACGGACACCCGGAGCGACGGCTCCCCAATACGCTCAACCTCACCCTGCCCGGTCTGCGAGGGGAGTCACTGGTTGTCGCGCTCGACCAGCACGGCATCTCGCTCTCCTCGGGCTCGGCCTGCAAATCGGGCTCACCGGAGCCCACCCACGTCCTCATGGCAATGGGGCTGTCGGAGGAGGACGTGCACTGCTCGGTACGGTTCTCCCTGTCGCGTGAGACGAGCAGCCAGGACATCGCCGAGACGGCGAGTGCTCTCGAGCGGGTGTTGGAGGAGATGGAGACCACGGTCAGGTTTCTGCCGTGCAAGTGACCGCACAGCCCTTCCCGCCCGCGCCTAGAACAACGTCAGGTAGTACCCCAGCTTCGTCGTCTCCCGCCGCATCCGCCAGCCCGTGACGGTTGAGTGCTGCATGCGGAAGTAGCGCACCTCCCGCCCATCGGGCGGCGGTCTGCCGTCCACCCGGATCCTCACTCGGACCGCGAGATCGTCGGGTGCTCCACGGGCGCTCATGTCGGTGAACTCGATGCGGTCCCGCGCCACGATCTCACGCGCCTGTTCTTCGGCCGCAGCCGCATCACCTCGCTCCACGGCGTCCTCGAGCGCCGGAAGCCCCTGCGCCATGTACTCGGCCGCGAGCCAGAACCGCAGCTCGTCAGCGGCACCGGTCTCGAGCGTGGTCTGCACGGCACGGTAGCGGTAGCCCACGAAGGCCGCCGCCAGGAGCAGCACCACGATGGCCTTCCACCCGGTCACACGAATCTTGATCTCGCCCATCACTATACTCCCGGGCTCGTCCGGGTCTCAGTATTGGCCGGATCGCCCCCAATGTCGAGCCAGGCCGGCGGGCGGTCCGGAGGGGGCACGATTGACCTGCGGCCCGACCGGCCATAAACTTGACCCCGTCAGCAGCCCGGTCTTACCAATGAGAGACTCCATCGCCGTAGCCGACGCCCTGCGAGACGTCCCTCTCTTCACCCAAGTGCGAGAGGGCGATCTGGAGCGCATCGCGGACGCCGCTCATACCCGGACCTACGCGAAGAACTCCATCATCGCCTTCGAGGACCGCCCCGGGGAGGCACTCTACGTTGTGCTCTCGGGCCAGGTCAAGATCGTGCTCACCGCCGAGGACGGTCGCGAGGTCATCCTTTCGACCCGCAGCAAGGGCGACTTCTTCGGCGAGATGTCCCTCATCGACGACCAGCCGCTCTCTGCGAACGTCATCGCCATGGAGGACTCGGAACTCCTGATCCTGCACCGGGAGGACTTCCAGCGGTGCCTGGAGGAGATGCCGATGGTGGCGTTCGGACTGCTCCGCGCCTTCTGCAAACGGCTGCGGCAGGCTGACTCGAAGATCAGCAGTCTCGTGCTGCAGGACGTGCCGGCACGCGTGGCTGGCCTGCTGCTCGAAATGGCCGATCAGAACGACGGCATCGCCATCAGCCAACAGCTCACGCACCATCTCATCGCGCAGATGGTGGGATCCAGCCGCGAGACAGTCTCCCGAGCCATGGGAGACCTCACGACGCAGGGGCTCATCGAGGTGGCGCGCCAGTCGGCCACGATCCCCAACCGCCGCAAGGTGCGCCCGGGGCGCGCCGGTCCCGACACGGTCGAGGTCTCCCGGCGCATGATCCGGATACGGAACCGCGAAGGCCTGGAGGCAGCCGCCGGAAGGGACTAGGCCGGTCTGGCGACGCACGAAGGGCGACCCCCGCATGGCGGAGGTCGCCCTTTTTCGAGCCCACAGCGGACCGTGGAAGCGCTCAGCCTACCCCACCGGCCGGCACCGGTCCACGATCTCCTGCGTGAACTTCTCCTCGTCGTTGATCACCTCGTAGAAGTCATCCAGGTAGTCCAACGTCCGGTCCTTCTCTCGCGGCAGCATCCCGATCTGACCGCGAAACATCTCGTAGATGGCATCCCGCCGTTCGTTGAAGAGTGGGATCGCCTCCTCCAACGTCTCACGGCCCCGGCAGACGCCCCAGAACCGCCGCTGGCGCACCGAGCGGATACCGAGTTTCTCGTCCGGGATGGCATAGTTGGCATCGATCATCCCCGACCAGTCGAAGTCGTACGGGATGGGATACACCGGCCCCGCCATGTTGCCGATCAGCAGCGCGTTGTGGCAGCAGAACTTCTCCCCCAACTTGGGAAACGCGATGGACCAGTCGGTGTTGGCGATCATGTACTGGAACAGCTCAAAGGTGCTGAGCGACTCCTGGTCGAGGTCGAACGGCACCACCGACTCGAGCTCCAGCTCCTCCCACCCCATGCGCGCGGCCGCTGCCTCGTAGGGCTCGATGAAGAAGGCGTACTTCGTCACTTGCTGTCCGCTCGACCGCTTGGTGTCCACGTAGGTCAGTCGGACCAGCCGGACGCGCAGGCTGCGATCGGTGAGCTGGTTGAACGTGCGATAGGTGAGGTATTCCTGCAGCACATTCTGCTCGTACTCCCGCGTACCCTGACAGTGCGCGACGAGCCGGAGCCTGTCCTGACCCTCGAACAGGGTCCCCTCGACGGCCTTCTTCTTGAAGTTGATGCGGAGGGAGGGAAAGGCACAGGTGCTCGCCAGGGCGCGGAAGTGTCCCCGCACGCGCACCTGGACTTCGTACGTCTCCATCCTGCCGGCGACCGGATCCGCCACGCTCAGCGTGGCCGCGTACTCCGTGCGGTCACTCCCCGACCGGTACCGGAACACGTCCTCGAACGGCGCCTCGAGAAACGCGGTGAGCACCTCGTCGGATGCGAAGAGCCGTTGCACCTCGCCGGGGGTGCCAGGCGGGGGCGTCGCCTGGACGGAATCCGCCACCGCGGCGGAATCCGGTGCCGCTTGAGCGGAATCCGGCATCTCCTGGGCAGCGGCGGGGAGGGCCACGAACGCGACCCCCATCAGGACTCGAAGAACTCGACCGGCCATCACTCCTCCCGTCTTTGGAGCAGGCGGCACTCGTCGAAGATCTCCCGCTTGGCACGCCGCTCGTCAAAGATGATGGTGTAGAACTCGTCGTAATACTCGAGGCTCTTCTGGATCTGCTGCTCGTCCAGCCCCTCCTGGGTGCGGTACAGCTCGTAGATCTCCTCCCGCTTCTCATCGAACAGCGGGAACGCACCCTCCACCACCTCACGCGGCTTGCAGATACCCCAGAACTTGCGCTGTCGCACTGAGCGAATGTTGAGGCGGGCATCGGGGGTCGCGTACGGAGCGTCCACGACTCCCGCCCAATCGAAATCAAATGGCACCGGCAACACGGGCCCAACCATGGTCCCCATCATGACCGCGTTGTGACAGCAGTAGTCCTCGCCCTCGCTGGCGAAGGCTACCGACCAGTCGGTGTTGCCGATCATGAACTGGAACACCTCGAAC
>JBDGYO010000209.1:0-4941 GCA_039584015.1 Gemmatimonadota bacterium
TCGTGCTCGCGGCGATGGTGCCGGGCAAGAAGATGGAGGTCAACGAAGGCATCCGGCTGCTCACCGGAAATCCCAAGGTCGATATCCCCCTGAAGAAGCCCGAGGCTCCGGCCGAAGCGCCCGCGCCCGTCGCGCAGCCACTCGAGCCCCCGACCCGAACGGCGGCACTCAGCGGTCCGGTCACGAGTCGCTGCACGGTGGAGGAAAACGGCAGCAAGCGGACGTTCGTCATCACGCTAGAGCCGGCCAACGGCGGAGCCGAGACCCCCGCCGCGGCGGGGTCGGCCCCCGCGGCCGCAGCGACAGCCCCGCCTGCACAGGGCACTCCGGTGTACTCGACCTTCACGGGCACCGTGGAGGTGGTGGACATCAGCGTCAAGGTGGGTGACACGGTCACGAAGGGGAGCGTCCTGGCGCAGGTCGAGGCCATGAAGGCCACGCACGACATCAAGTCTCCGAGCGATGGCACGGTGACCGCCATTCACGTGAAGATCGGTGACGAGATCGACTCCTCACGGCCGATCATGACGCTCGCCTGAGGTCGGTCGGGTGGATACCATCACCCAGCTGCTGCAGCAATCCGGGTTCGCGAATCTGACCGTCGGGAACGTGGCGATGTTCGTGGTGGCCGGCGTGCTCATCTACCTGGCCATCACGAAGGGGTACGAGCCGCTGCTGCTCATCCCGATAGGCTTCGGCGCCATTCTCGCCAACCTCCCCCTGGCCAACATGGCCTCGTACGGGGAAGGCATCATCGCCCTGATCTATCGCAGCGGGATCCGGACGGAGCTGCTCCCACCCTTGATCTTCCTCGGGGTGGGCGTGCTCACGGACTTTCGCCCGCTGTTGGGACGTCCCCTGACATTCCTCCTCGGGGCCGCGGCGCAGCTCGGCATCTTCGTGGCTGCCCTCGCGGCGGCATTCCTGCTGGGGTTCAACCCGCAGGAAGCCGCCTCGATCGGGATCATTGGCGGTGCGGACGGGCCCACGTCGATCTTCCTCGCCTCGCAGTTGGCACCGCACCTGCTGGGACCGATTGCCGTGGCTGCGTACAGCTACATGTCGCTCGTGCCGATTATCCAGCCTCCCATCATGCGCCTGCTCACCACCCGGGAGGAACGGGCCATCGACATGCCGCAGGCGATACCGGTCTCCCGCACGGCCGTGATCCTGTTTCCCATCGTAACGGGAGTCATCGCATCCCTGGCGGTGCCATCCAGCGCACCGCTGATCGGGATGTTGATGTTCGGGAACCTGTTGAGAGAGTGCGGCGTCACGGAACGGCTGCGGAAGACCGCGGGCGGCGCGTTGATCGACATCGTCACCATTTTCCTCGGGATTGCCGTCGGGGCCACCATGCAGGCGGAGCACTTCCTGACCTACCGCACCATCTTGATCCTGCTGCTGGGCGCCGTGGCGTTTGCCTTCAGCACTGCCGGCGGCATCGTGTTCGCCAAGGGTCTCAACCTGGTCCTGCGCCACAAGATCAATCCCTGCATCGGCGCTGCCGGCGTCTCGGCGGTACCCATGGCGGCTCGCGTCGTTCAGAACTTCGTGTCGGAGTCCACCGACGGTCGAGTGAACCCCATCATGCCCGCCATGGGACCCAACGTGGCCGGGGTCATCGGCTCGGCGGTCGCCGCGGGGGTCTTCCTGACGCTGCTGGGCTAGACCACTCTGACTCCACTGCCGGGGCGCGCCGGGCTCTATGAAGGGCCTTTCAGGAGCGCTTGTGCCAAACCTGAAGGCGACGAAGTATCCTTTTCCGTTGCATGAGGTTCGTCTTCAATCCCGACTCACCTGATGGATTCCCTACGGACACGGACGGGTATGTGAGGGCCCACGCCATCGTGCCGCGCACGGCGGGGCGGGCGGAAGCTGCGCGTCGCAACACAAAGGGGGAGATGCCGTGCCCACCGGCAAACTGAAGCGATCGCGCAAGAAGGCCGGGCGCCGAGTGAAGAAGGCCGCGAAGTCACTGAAGAAGGCCACGCAGAAGGGGATCAAGAAGGCCAAGCGCGCTGCCAAGAAGACCACACTGAAGGGGATCAAGAAGGCCAAGCGGGCGGTCAAGACGGCCACGCGCAAGGCGAAGAAGGCGGCCAAGACCGCGCGGCGCCGGCAGGCCGTCCGCGAGTCGGCGAAGCCCGGCGTCCCCACGGGAGCCGTGCTCCTCCTCGACCCACGGCTCAACAAGGGTACGGCGTTCACGGAAGCGGAACGTGATGCCCTCAAGATCCGCGGGCTGCTGCCCCCGTACGTCCACACCATCGACGAGCAGCAGGCCCGGGTCCTGGAGAACTACAAGCTGAAGCCCAACGCGCTCGAGAAGTACATCTTCATGATCGCCCTGCAGGACCGCAACGAGACGCTGTTCTACCGTACGGTCATCGACAACATCTACGAGATGATGCCCATCATCTACACGCCGACTGTTGGTGAGGCCTGCGCCAAGTTCGGGCACATCTTCCGGCAGCCGCGCGGCCTGTACGTCTCGATCAAGCACAAGGGCCGGATCGCGAGGGTGCTGCGCAACTGGCCGGAGAAGGACGTGGGCGTCATCGTGGTGACCGACGGCGAGCGCATTCTCGGGCTGGGCGACCTGGGCGCGCAGGGCATGGGCATCCCCATCGGCAAGCTCTCGCTGTACACCGCGTGCGCCGGCGTGCACCCGCGCCACGCACTGCCCGTGACGCTCGACGTGGGCACCAACAACGAGGAGTTGCTCGAGGATCCGCTCTACATCGGCATGCGCCAGAAGCGGCTGCGCGGCGCCGAGTACGACGAGTTCATCGAGGAGTTCATCACGGCGGTGGGGAGGGTGTTCCCCAACGCGCTGGTCCAATTCGAGGATTTCGCCACCCTGAATGCCTTCCGGCTCCTCAAGACCTACCGCGACCGCATCTGCACCTTCAACGACGACATTCAGGGCACGGCGGCCGTGACGTTGGCCGGACTGCTGGGCGCCGGTCGCATCACCGGACAGGACATCACGAAGCAGAAACTACTGTTCCTCGGCGCCGGAGAAGCCGGCATCGGGATTGCCGACCTGTGCGCGTCTGCGATGATGCGTGAGGGGATGTCGCGCGAGGAGGCCAAGAGCCGGATGTGGTTCGTGGACTCGAAGGGACTCGTCGTGAAGTCGCGCAAGGACCTGGCGGAGCACAAGCTCCCCTACGCACGCGAGCACGAGTTCCTGCGCGATCTGTCGGCAGCCATCGAGGCGGCGAAGCCGACGGCGATCATCGGAGTCTCGGGCCGGCCTCAGTCCTTCACCGAGGCGATGGTGCGGCGCATGGCCGAGATCAACGAGAGGCCCATCGTGTTCGCGCTATCGAACCCAACGTCCAAGGCGGAATGCACGGCGGAGCAAGCCTACGAGTGGACCGACGGCAGCGGGATCTTCGCGAGCGGGAGTCCGTTCGACCCGGTGACGTACCAGGGCAAGCGCCACGTGCCCACGCAGGGAAACAACGCGTACATCTTCCCGGGGCTCGGCCTGGGGGCGGTCATCTCGCGCACGAAGCACGTGACCGACGAGATGTTCTACATGGCCGCCAAGGCTGCGGCCGACATGACGACGGAGGAGGAGTTGGCGCAGGGCGCCATCCTGCCGCCGCTCACCGCGATCCGCGAGGTGTCGGCGACCATCGCCGCGACAGTCGCGGAGTACGCGTGGGACGAAGGATTGGCCCAACGCCGGCGGCCCAGGGACATCATGGCCCTGGTGCGGTCCCAGATGTACGACCCGCACTACGACAGCTACGTGTAGGACGCCCGGCGCGGCGTGAATGCACACCGCCCTCGGGAAGCTGAGCCTCCCGAGGGCGGTTCACATGGGGAGCGTACGGCCTACGGCTCCAGGCTCGCGTCGTAGCTCAACATGAACTCCAGGAACATGGAGACCGCGACCATGTCCTCTCCTACATAGCGGATCGAGTGGGCGTCAGTGCGCTCCACGATGGGGAGGTAGGCCAGCACCTGGGACGGTCGGTAGTTCTTGAAGCGCACGTCGAGCGTGACGGGCGATTCCAACTCGACCGGTTCGAAATCGTCCAGCCGCCTGAGCGCCGTCTCCACCCTTTCCTCGATCAACCGGTAGGCGGCCTCCGGCATCAGCGTCCTGGCAGAGTGGAAGCTATTGTTCCACTTCACCACGGCTCCCTCGATGTCACCCACGACGTGGCTCACCTCGGCCACCGCCGCGTCGTCTCCCGACACCATGACCACCGGGACGCCAAAGTGCCCCGCGATGGCCGCGTTGATGCCACCCTCGGGTACCGACTGGCCGTTGAGTCGGATATCCGCCAGGCGCCCGCTCGACATGGTATGCGCGCGCACCCCGTCGGGATTGGTGGTACCCGCATGGTAGCCAATGAAGATGGCGGCGTCGAAGCTGGCATCGATCCCCTCCATCATCATGAGTGGCCGGGGCCACGAACGCACGACCGTCACATCCAACGGCAGCTCATCGAGCAGCAGGTTCTGCCCGTTGCCGTGGGAGTCGCTGATGAGGATCTCGGTGGCGCCCGCCGCGCGTGCGCCCCTGATCGCGGCCAGCACCTCCTGGGTCATGTACTCCCTGGCCTTGCTGTACTCGAACCCGCCCGGGCCCAGTTGTGCACTGGTCACGACCCCGACGACTCCCTCCATGTCGGCGGAGATGTAGACCTTGAGATCCCGTTGCTGCCCCCACGCCGGCGATGCCGCCAGCGCCAGCAGCGTCGCCGCCCACGCGATACCTGGTCGCATCAGTCCTCCAGCGTGAAGCCGATTCGCATGATGACCTGCCACTCCGTGACGACCCCGTTCTCGATGTGCCCACGTACCTCTTTCACTTCGAGCCAGCGCATGTTGCGCACGGTCTTGTTGGCGCGGGCCACGGCGCCGTTGACGGCATCCTCGATGCTCTTGTCCGAGGTCCCGATGAGCTCGGTCATC
>JBDGYO010000210.1:0-4940 GCA_039584015.1 Gemmatimonadota bacterium
GCAAACCAACCCTGTATGGCTGGCGGCGTCGCCTCCCTGGTGTTCCCTCATAGATGACGCCTTTTCAGCACTGGTCCGAGAATTAGTTTAGGATCTGTGGATTCGAGGTCCTGGCCACAAAGTAGGATCGATGCCGAAGTCCAGGTTCACCGAGGAGCATATAGCTTACTCGCTAGGGCGGCATCATGGATGAGCGTCGTTGAGCCAAGATAGCAGACCTTCCATCGTCTGGTTTCGCCTCGATCTCCGGCTGCGCGATAATCTCGCCCTGCTGGCGGCGGGGGCGCGCCGAGGGCCGGCGATCCCGGTGTTCATCTGGGCCCCCGAGGAGGAGGGGAACTGGGCGCCCGGATCGGCGTCGCGCTGGTGGCTGCACCGGTCCTTAACGAGCCTCGAGGCTTCCCTGCGGGGGCTTGGTTCGCGACTGATCTTTTTGCGCGGACCGAGCCTCAGGAGTCTGCGGGAGGTCGCTGCGGGCACAGGCGCCGCCGCAGTCTTCTGGAACAGGCGCTATGAACCGCTGGTCAGCGCGCGAGACTGGATGATCGGAGAGTCCTTGAAGAAGGACGGACTCGAGGTCGATACATTCAACGCGGCGCTCCTTTATGAGCCGTGGCGGGTGAAAAAGACCTCGGGCGCGCCTTATCAGGTCTTCACCCCCTTCTGGAAGGCGTGCCTCGCATCGGAGCATCCGCCCGCGCCCGCTGCGGCACCGGCGCGACTCGCCGCTCCCCGGAAGTGGCCCGCCTCCGAGCCGCTGGAGAGCTTTGCGCTGGAGCCGGGGACCGACTGGACAAATGTGATGGGATCGACATGGGAGCCGGGCGAGCAAGGGGGACTGGCGCGGCTGCAGAAGTTCGTAAAGGAGGCGGTCGCCGACTACCCCGACAATCGCGATCGCCCCGACCGCTCCGGCACCTCGGGCCTCTCTCCACACCTGCACTTCGGTGAGATCGGCCCGCGGCAGATCCGGCACGCGCTGTCGGCGCTGCACGGGACATCTCGGCCGCGCAGCGCCAGAGCGGTGCAGCTCTTCATGCGGCAGATCGGCTGGAGAGAGTTCGGACATAACCTGCTGTACCACTTCCCGCACACCACCGATAAGCCGCTGCGCGGACATTTCGCCGACATTCCGCGCAGGGCCGACGGCCCCGCCCTGCGCGCCTGGGAAAAGGGCGAAACGGGGTATCCAATCATCGACGCCGGGATGCGCGAGCTGTGGAACGCCGGCTGGATGCACAATCGCGTACGCATGATCGTGGCCTCGTTTCTCGTCAAGGATCTGCTCCTGCCCTGGCGGGCCGGGGCGAAGTGGTTCTGGGACACGCTGGTCGACGCCGACCTGGCGAACAATACCCTCGGCTGGCAGTGGACCGCGGGATGCGGCGCCGACGCCGCCCCGTTCTTCCGGGTATTCAACCCGATCCTGCAGGGCAAGAAGTTCGATCCGGATGGATCCTACGTGCGTCGCTGGGTGCCCGAGCTGGCACGGATGCCGGCACGCTACATTCACGCTCCCTGGCAGGCGCCGTCCGCGATTCTGCATGCGGCCGGCGTGTCACTTGGTAGAAGCTACCCGAAGCCCCTAGTCGATCACCAGCAACGACGCCTGCGGGCGCTGGCGGCATACGAGCAGGCGAAGAGAAACTCCCGGGTGCAGCATTGAGCAACGATCCCCGTCCTCTGATCTTGCTCACCGGAGCAACCGGCTACGTCGGCGGGCGTCTCCTGAAACGGCTTGAGTCAGGGGGCCACCGGGTGCGCTGCTTGGCGCGGCGGCCGGAGTATCTTCGGCCACGCGCGGCGGCTGAGACTGCGATCGTGCGCGGTGACGTGCTCGATCCGGCATCGCTCGCTGCAGCGCTCGCGGGTGTCGCGACCGCCTACTACCTGGTCCACTCGATGGACACTGCGAAAGGGTTCGAGTCGGCTGACCGGCTGGCGGCAGGGAACTTCGCGGCCGCTGCTGCCGCGGCCGGCGTGAAGCGGATCATCTACCTCGGCGGGCTGGGAGAATCGAGCGACGACCTGTCCCCCCATCTGCGCAGCCGCCAGGAGGTAGGTGAAGTGCTGCGCTCCTCCGGTGTCCCGGTGATCGAGTTCCGGGCCTCAATCGTCATCGGCTCCGGGAGCCTGTCGTTCGAAATGATCCGCACGCTGGTGGAACGACTCCCCGTGATGATCACCCCGCGCTGGGTTTCGGTCACCGCGCAGCCGATCGCCATCGGCGACCTGCTCGATTACCTGCTCGCGGCATTGCAGCTGCCGGCGGGCGACAATCGCGTGTACGAAATCGGTGGCGCCGACCGGGTGTCCTACGGCGATCTGATGCGCGAATATGCGAGACAGCGGGGCCTGCGTCGCTTCACGATCTCGGTGCCGGTGCTGACACCGCGACTGTCGAGCCTGTGGCTCGGACTGGTCACACCCCTGTATGCCCGCGTCGGCCGCATCCTGATCGAGAGCATCCGGCATCCGACGGTGGTGTGCGATCGCGGCGCCCTCGAGACCTTCGCGATACGTCCGATGGGAATGCGCGACGCGGTCATGAGCGCCCTCCACTTCGAGGAGCAGGATCTGGCGCAGACCCGGTGGTCCGATACGCTGGCGCGCTCCTACGGGTCGCGCAACTGGGTGGGAGTGCGGCTCGGCACGCGTATCGTCGACACGCGCACCGCCCGCGTGAGGTGTTCGCCGGAGGAGGCGTTCGCACCGATCCGCCGCATCGGCGGCCGGACCGGCTGGTACTATGGGAACTGGCTGTGGACGCTGCGCGGAATGATCGACCTGGTGATCGGCGGTGTCGGAGTACGGCGCGGACGTCGCGATCCGGAGCGTTTGTGCGTCGGCGACGTGGTTGATTTCTGGCGCGTCGAGGCGGTGGAATCCGACCGACGACTGCGCCTGGTGGCGGAGATGAAGCTGCCGGGACGAGCGTGGCTGGAGTTTGAGGTCGCGCCAGAAGAAGCGGGGAGCCTCATTCGGCTGACGGCGATCTTCGATCCCTGGGGGCTGTTCGGCATCGTCTACTGGTACGCGCTTTACCCAATTCACCAGCTGCTCTTTGCCGGCATGCTGCGGCGTATCGCCGCCGCCTGCGGGGCGCCCGCGGTGGGTCATGAGACACAGAGACCACGGACCCACGGCTACGCCGCTCTGGCGATGTTCATGCTCCTCTGTATGGGGGTTGGGGCGCTCGGCGCCATGTTCACGCGGTCGTCAGTCGAGACCTGGTACCACGATCTGAACAAGCCGGCCTGGAGCCCGCCCGACTGGCTGTTCGGGCCGGTCTGGACGGTGCTCTATCTCTGCATGGCGGTGGCCGGCTGGAGCGTCTGGCAGGCGTCCGGGGGGTTGCGGCGCCGGGCGCTCACCCTGTTCGGCCTGCAGCTGGTACTCAACCTCGCCTGGTCACCGATCTTCTTCGGGTTGCGGCAGCCCGGGTGGGCCGCGGTCGAGATCGTGCTATTGTGGCTCGCCATCGGCGGCTTCATGCTGACGGCGCGCACGGTATCGAGAGGCTCGGCGCTGCTCTTCGTGCCTTACTGGCTGTGGACCACCTTCGCTGCCGGGCTGAACTTCACCATCTGGAAGCTGAACGTATCCTGAATAACCCATGAATCCGCAGCCGGAGATCCGCATCGGTATCAGCAGCTGCCTGCTCGGGGAAGAGGTTCGTTTCGACGGCGGACACAAGCACGATACGTTGATCACCGGAACCCTCGGACGCTTCTTCAAGTGGGTCCCGGTGTGTCCGGAAGTCGAGGTCGGAATGGGCACACCGCGCGAGAGCCTGCGGCTACTCGGCCGGCCCAACGCACCGCGCATGGTCGCTATGAAGAGCGGCATCGACCACTCGGACGCCATGCGGCGCTATGCGGCTAGCCGGATCGATCAGCTTGAGAAGCTCACCCTGCACGGGTACATCCTCAAGAAGGACTCCCCCTCGTGCGGCATGGAGCGAGTGCGGGTGTACGGAGGCAAGGGACCGCCGGCGCGCGCCGGCCGCGGTCTGTTCGCGGCAGACCTGATGGAGCGCTTCCCAACCATGCCGGTCGAGGAGGAGGGGCGCCTGCGCGATCACGTGCTGCGGGAAAACTTCATCGAGCGGATCTTCGCGCGCTACCGCTGGCTGGAGCTGCTGCGCTGCGGGCCGCGGGCCGGGGACCTGGTCGACTTTCACACGCGCCACAAGCTGACGCTTCTGTCACACAGCGAACTGCGCTACCGCCGCCTGGGGCGCCTAGTGGCGCGTGCCGGAAAGACGGCGATGTGCGAGCTGATCCCAAAGTACGAGAGCGAGTTCGCGGCGGCGCTGAAGGAGAAGGCGACGCCCCGCAAGCATTCCAATGTGCTGCTCCACCTGATGGGGTTTCTCAAGCAGCACCTGAGCGCCGGCGACAAGCAGGAGCTGCTCACCTGCATCGACAGCTACCAGCGCGGCTTGGTGCCGCTGGTCGTGCCGACGACCCTGATCAACCACTACTTCCGAAGCCGTCCTGAGCCGTGGGTCATGTCCCAGACATATCTCAATCCCTACCCGGCCGAGCTGATGCTCCGCAACTCGGTCTGAATCCCGGGGCCATCCGTAAACTTTCATTCCTAGGAGATCCTGAACTTAGAGGACTCCAGAAAAATCAGGACTGAAGCTGCTTCGGCATTCTCCGCAGCGTCTCAATCATCTTGAGGATTCCCTGTTCGCCGATCGTCAAGAAGAGCGCGTTATCGGGCCGCAATCCACTCGGAAACTTCAGTTGGTCGTTGACGCAAGGGATTTAGAGTGAAACGCACTGCGTGTTGGCGAGGCACCGAAAACAGCCCAGAATCAACCGCGCGAAGGACACCTGGGTGGACAACGGCCTTCGTGGGCCAACAGAGCCACTCCTCGCAACTCAATGAAATCACTGGTGCCGGGGGCGGGAGTCGAACCCGCAGGGGCC
>JBDGYO010000211.1:0-5597 GCA_039584015.1 Gemmatimonadota bacterium
GCGGCGCCTGTTGCGGCCGCTGATGGACGAGGCGCAAACGCTCAACCTGCCGGTGACCGCTCACCTCGGAAAGCTGGACGCCGTGAGCGCCGTGAACCTGGGGGTGTGCTGCCTCGAGCACATGAGCGGCGTGGTGGCGTCGGCGTCGCGCGACGCGGCCCGGTTCGCCAGGGCACACGACAACTTCTTCGCCGGCTGGAACCTGGAGGAGCGCACTTGGGGTCGGCTCGACTCCGCGTCGCTCCATCGTACGGCGCGTCTGTTGGTGGAGCCGGGTGCGAGCATCATTCCCACCCTCGTGCTGCACCAGGCGTGGAGCCGCCTCACCGACCGCTCCTACATCGACCAGCTCGACCTGTCCGGTGTGCCCGATTCCATCCAGCAGGAGTGGAACATCCGTGACCTGATTCGGCGCGCCGGGATTCGCTCCGAGGACTTCTCGGCTTTCCGCCGATCGCGCGGCGCGCAGGACCGGTTCGTGCGGCTGTTCCACGGCGAGGGAGGCCTCGTGGTGGCCGGCACCGACGCACCCAACCAGCTGCTGGCGCCTGGGGCCAGCCTGCACGGCGAAATGGCGATGTTGGTTGACGCGGGCCTGTCGCCGCGGGACGCGTTATTGGCCGCCACGGTGAACGTCGCCCGGCTCCTCGAAACCGACACCATCGGCGTGCTGCGACCCGGCGCCGTGGCCGACTTCCTGGTTCTGAGCGGCAACCCGCTCGAGGACATCGCGAACACGCGTGAGATCTTCATGGTCGTGTTCAAGGGCACCAACTATGGGCCCGAGGACTTCCAGGAGGGGTGGCAGCCATGAGACAGGTGGTTGCACTGCTCGCGGCCGCCGCCTTGGCCGCCTGCCTGCCCGGTGATCGCTACGACGTCGTCATCAGGAATGGCTCGATCATCGACGGGACGGGGAATCCCCGGTTCCAGGGTGACATCGCGGTGAAGAACGGCCGCATCGCCGCCGTCGGACGGCTCGGTGAGGTCCGGGCGCGGCGTACGATTGACGCCGCCGGCCTGGTGGTATCGCCGGGATTCATCGACATGCTCGGCTGGTCCGATCTCAAGATCCTGGCCGACGGACGGGCGGCCAGCAAGATCACCCAAGGGATCACCACCGAGGTGACCGGCGAAGGCTCCTCCGTGGCGCCGCAGACCGAAGCCACGATCGCCGATGACGCGGAATCCCATGCCTCGCTCGGCATCACGGTGGATTGGCATGACCTCGACGGCTACTTCCGACGGCTGGACGAGTCGGGCTCGACCATCAACATCGCGTCGTTCGTGGGTGCCACCCAGGTGCGCATGGTCGTGCTGGGCAACGAGGACCGCGAGCCGACGCCGGAGGAACTCGAGCGCATGGTGACCCTGGTGGACAGCGCCATGATGCAGGGCGCCCTCGGCGTGTCCACGTCACTCGTGTACGCACCGGCGTTCTACGCGTCGACCGAGGAGCTCGTCACCCTGGCGCGGGCAGCCAGCCGCCACGGAGGCGTGTACGCCACGCACCTGCGTGACGAAGGCCTGCGCATCGATGCCGCCATCGAAGAGGCCCTCGAGGTCGGCCGCGCCGCGACCATCCCCGTCGAGATCTGGCACCTCAAGCGGGCAGGGAGCCCCAATTGGGGAGACATGCCGCGTGTGCTGGCGAAGCTGGATTCGGCGCGGGCCGCAGGCATCGACGTGACCGCCAACCTCTACCCGTACGTCGCGTCATTCACGTCGCTCGACGCCAGCATTCCCCAATGGGCACACGAGGGCGGCGACTCGGTGATGATCGAGCGGCTCGGGGATCCCGCAGAGCGGGGGCGGATTCGCGCCGACATCCTGAACCCCTCGAGCGACGCCGAGAGCTTCTACCGCGGAGCGGGCGGGGCGGCGGGCGTGATGATCGCCGGCGTGCTGGCCGACTCACTGCGCTACCTCGAGGGACGGAGCGTGGCGCACATCGCCGCCGATTGGGGAGTGGATCCGTTGGACGCCCTGTTCGACATCGTCATCAAGGACAACGGCAACGCCGGCGCCATCTACTTCTCGATGAACGAGTCGGACGTACGCGACGCCGTGGGGCACTGGTGGACCTCGTTCTGCACCGACTACGGCGCGGTGGCCGCGGACGGTATCCTGTCGCAGGATCGCGTGCACCCCCGCGTGTACGGCAGCTTCACCCGTATCCTGGGACGGTACGTGCAACAGTACGGGGTGCTGTCGCTCGAGTCAGCGATCCGCAAGATGACGTCGCTTCCCGCGCAGCGGGTGGGCCTCAACGACCGCGGGATCCTGCGCCCGGGCATGGCGGCCGACGTGGTCGTGTTCGATCCGAACACCGTCCTCGACCGAGCCACCTTCGAGGACCCACACCAGTACTCCGAGGGAATGCGATACGTGTTGGTGAATGGGGAGCTGGTGCTGGACGGCGGTGTGATCACCGACCGGAGGCCGGGCAGGGGGCTGCGCGGACCCGGCTGGCAGGGAGAGTAGCTAGCTCCTGAGCGCTCCCGCGGCCCGGACGATCCACCAGAGACCCACGCCGAAGCTCGCGAGCGCCGTGACCAGCGCGACGGTTCGCGCAAGGCTCACCGATGACGACGCGCGCGACACGGCAACGGCGGCGAACGCGGCGTACAGCGCCATGGCGAGCACCGTCCCGATCCCGAATGCGGCGAGATACCCGACGGCCGCCCAGGTGTGTGGCATGAGGGTGACGGGAATCAGCGCGACCACCGGCGCCGTGCCGGCTAGCCCGTGGATCGCGCCCACCAGCGTCGAGAGATGGCGATGCCGCTTCCCCGGATCCGCATGGGAATGTGAGTGCTGGTGGGGGTGGCCCCCTGGGGAGTGCGCGTGCAGGTGAGCGTGTCCCCCGTGATCCTGGGGTCCGTGCAGGTGCAGCCGGCGGGCGGCCCGCACCGCCCAGACTCCCAGGGCAACCAGCATGATGCCCACGCTCAGCTCCGCCCACGACGCGAGACTCTCTGGCACGCCGACGCCCGTGAGCACCAGGGCACCGCCCACGAGCAGCACCACGAGGGAGTGCCCCAGGCCCCAGCGCAGCCCGAAGGAGACCGCCGATCCAAAACGTGGCCGGTTGCCTATGAAGGCGCTCACGGCCACCATATGATCCACTTCGAGGGCGTGCGCCGCCCCCAGGGCGAGCGCCGTGACGTACGCGATCCACATGGCGCGTATAATACGTCAGTCGAACGGAGTGTGAATGGCCGATACCCCAAGGGACCAGCGACCGCGAATCAGGTTGACCACGCTGTCGCACGGCGCCGGTTGAGCCTGTAAGCTCGGGCCCGCCGAGCTGGCGCAGGTCCTGCGCCACGTGCCCGCGGTCGAGGATCCCCGGATCCTGGTGGCCGCGTTGACGCGCGACGATGCAGCGGTCTTCCGTACATCGGATGACCGGGCCATCGTGGCGACGGTGGACTTCTTTACGCCCATCGTGGACGACGCGTACACCTTCGGGGCCATCGCGGCTGCGAACGCGCTGAGTGATCTCTACGCCATGGGGGCCACGCCGCTCTTCACGCTGAACCTCGTCGCGTGGCCACGCGAGCCGGAGCTGCTCGAGCTGCTGGCCGCGACCGTTCAGGGGGGTGTGGACAAGGTGCGCGAGGCCGGCGCATTCGTGTTGGGGGGGCACTCGATCGACGATAAGGAACCCAAGTTCGGCATGGTCGCCGTGGGCGATGTGGCGCCGGACAAGATCATCACCAACGCAGGCGCGCGCACCGGCGATCACCTGGTACTCACCAAGCCGATCGGCACCGGCATTCTGAGCACCGGATTGAAGCGAGAGCTCATCAGCGAGGACGACATGGCGCCCGCAATCGCCTCCATGGCCATGCTCAACGCAGGCGGCATGCGCGCGCTCCGAGCCGTGGGTGACGGCGTGCACGCCGCCACGGACGTGACCGGATTCGGGTTGCTCGGTCACCTCTCCACGATGTTGGAGGCCAGTGGGGTGGCGGCCCGCGTATTCGCCGGGGCGGTGCCGCTGTTCGAGCACGCGCGGGAGCTCGTCGACAAGAAGGCGGTGCCCGGCGGGACGACGCGGAACCTGGAAGCCGTCGCAGCGCGGACGCGCTGGACCACCGACGTGAGCGACTCGCTCAAGATCCTGCTGTGCGACGCGCAGACCTCCGGCGGGCTGTTGATGGCCGTCGACGGCGGACGACTGGACGACCTGTTGCGCGCCCTCGAAGAGAACGGAACACCCGCCGCGGCGGTCGTGGGTGAGATCGTCGAGGGAGCGGAGCCCACCATCGAGGTGACCCACGCCGAAGCGTAACGGAAGGCAGCACCTCGCCGTCGTGCATGCCGACGAGAGCTGCCTGCGGAACGGCATGGAGCCCCCGAACCCCGGGGGGGCCGGCGCATTGATCGAGATCCGCTCCGGCGGCAAGGTCGTGCGCCGGGATGTGTACATCTCGGCGCCCGATACCACCAACAACCGCATGGCCCTCAACGGCGCAATCGCCAGCTTCGCGCTGTTGAGCCAGAAGGGGAACCGCTTCCGGCTGCTCTACGTGTCCGATTCCGAGTACCTGGTCAAGGGCATGACGCAGTGGATCCACGGATGGATCGCCAAGGGCTGGCGCCGCAAGGGTGGGGAGATCCAGAATCTGCTGCTGTGGCAGAAGCTGGTCGAAGCCACGGCGGGGCACGATCCGGTGTGGCGCTGGGTCCGAGGGCACGCCGGGCACACCAAGAACGAGTACGCCGACTACCTGGCGACGTGGGCTGCCACCGAGCAGGTACATTCCGACGGGGCCGTCCCGTCCCGCCTCGACGAGTGGCTGGTCAAGCGTCGCAGCTACGGGAAGTTCACCGAATTCGATCCCGATGAGGACTTCGCCAACCTGGAATCGGAGTTGAGCACGGAGTCATGACGGTCTACAAGGACGGCGTCAGCGCCAACACCCATCCCCAGCGCCAACACCCATCCCCTGAACGTCTCACCCAATGGTGCCGAGCCTCAGATCGAGCGCATTCCGCTGTACGAGGTCTACATGCGGATGGCTGAGGAGCTGGCCAAGCGCTCCACCTGTTCACGGCTCCAGGTCGGCACGGTGGTGACCGACGCCAAGTTGGAGAACGTAGTGGCCATCGGATACAACGGGAATGCGAGGGGACTGCCCAATCGCTGCGACTCGACCGTCCCCGGCAACTGCGGCTGCATCCACTCCGAGGTGAACGCGCTCGTGAAGGCGCCGGGGATCAGCAAGGACAAGGTCGTGTTCGTGACCGACAGCCCCTGTGTGGCCTGCGCGAAGCTCATGATCAACGCGGGCGTGTCCCACGTGTTCTATCGGCGGCCCTATCGGGACCCCAGCGGAGTGGAGCTCCTCGGAACCGCCGGGGTGACGCCGGTGCACTACGACAAGTGGGCGAACGAGTGGCGCTGAGGAACGCTGACCATGGATGAACTCGATCGGCTGTTCCGGTATCTGGTGAACTACCTGGCGGCGAGTGCTCCGGAGAAGCTCAAGTCGCCCTTCCAGGTCTCGGAACTGTACCAGACGCTCATTCCGTACCGCCGCCACCGCAGCGAGCTGAAGTTCGAGGCCATCGAGGATTACGAGATG
>JBDGYO010000212.1:0-4926 GCA_039584015.1 Gemmatimonadota bacterium
CGGGGCCGCGCAGGGAGCCCCACCACAACAACAGGGCGGCCAGCAAGGACCGCCAGGAGGGGGGAAGTAAATGTTCGACGCAGACGAGCTCGCGGAGGAACGCCAGCGGATCCTCGATTGGTACAACACGACCTGTACGCCTGAGTTCCAGCGCACGATCCTGTCTCTCGTGACCGAACGCCTGAAGGAGCTGGGAGAGGTCGCTCTCGACCCGCAGCTCCACAAGCGCAAGGAGTTCGAGGGCATGAGCTACGAGCGCGCACGAGGCAACATTGAAGGCGAGGCCGGCGTGCTCCTTCGCATGAGCAAATGGCGCCCGGAGGCACAAGCGGCGCTTGACGAATTGAAGCAGCAAGACGAGCTGGAGCAGCAACGGAACGCCCAGATGCCAGGTCCAGGAGCCGTCCGTGAATCGGGCGATACCTCCTGGGCCGAGCGAAGGGCGGGAATGTGAGCTACCCCAGCGACGACCCGGGCCCTTGGGCTGGTGACGAGGATCCATGGGGCGACGGCCCCGCGGAGACGACAGCGCAGCAGTTCGAGCAAGCCCAACTCGACCGCCAGGAGGAAGAAAACCAGGCGGTCACTAACGAGCACCTGTGGAGGAGGTACGCACACAGGCTCAAAAAGGACGGATCACTGATCCGGTAACGGCCCCCGCGAAAGCGGATACGGCCAGGAGGCTGATCCGATGCCGTTTGACGCATTACCAGAGTTCAACCCGAACGCGACCGGGCCGCAAGGCACACCGGGAATACCGCCGGAAGAAATCAATGCGGCGCTCTCGATGGTCGGCCAGGTCCCGAAGCCGGAGGATTCTTCGGCTGCGCAATCCGTTCTGGATCACCAAGCCGGACACGTAATGGCCCAATTGGGCATTACCCCGGAAGCCGATCCGAACGTCCCGGCGCCAGCTCCCGTGCCAGCGGCGCCCCAGTACCCTCAAGCCGTACCGAGCCCCGGGACATACCCGGATACGCAGGGCGGCCAAACTCCAGCGGCTCCCCAGGACATCGCCGGCAGGATTGCAACGATCCAGGCGAAGTTCGGGGGGGACTTCAACCAACTCGCCAACGCCCACGTTCATGCCCAGCGCGGAATGACGCAGGCACAGCAGGCGGCAGCAGCTCAAGGCGGACAGATTCAGGATCTCCAACAGTCGGTGGCGCAGCTCACGGCCACCGTCCACGGGGCGATCCAGAACCTCAACGCCGGCGGCGGCTACCCCGGTCGGCCGACGTCGTTCCAGGGGACCCAGGAAGGGAGTCAACCGGAGATCACCCGGGAGGCTTACGACGAGGACCCCGTGGGCACGATCAGTCGCGTGGTGAGCGCCTCCGTGCAGGAAAATCTCACCAACTACGAGATCGCAAGAAGGCAGCAACAGGAAGAAGACCAGGCCAAGGCCCGCTACAAAGAACGCGCGGCCGAGTACGACCAGTGGCGCCCGCGGATGAACCAGATTTTCCAGGAGAACCCGACGTTGTATGCAGGGATGCAGCCCTACGACGTGATGGCTCTCCTCTACGAGCGCGCGAAGGAACGGCAGGGTCTCGAGACGGCACAGCTCTACCATCAACAGATCAACCAGGAGCTCGGCCTCCAGCCCCCGCAGGGGATACCTGGAACGCCGCAGCCCCAGGTCGATCCGAATGGCTCCCCTTACCCGATGGTTCCCCAGGGCGCCCCGCAAGGGATACCGCCCCAGGTTCCGCCCGGGTACGGACCTGTGCCGCCTGGCTACGGCATGACACCGCCGCAGCCCGCTCCTGGTGCCTACACGATGCCGGGCCAGCCGACGCCGTACCAGTATCCGACGACGGCAGCCATGCCGGGCCAGCCGGGGTACAACATCCCGACCGGACCTGGTGGCGGCATGCGAACGACCGTCCCCGGGCAGCCGCCCGGGGGGAGTTGGTCGAAGACTCCAGGGATGCAGCACCTCTGGAACGCGAAGAGCGACTCGCAGGATGAGATGAGGGCGATCACCACAGTCCTCGAAGAGCGTGGGTTCGGCAATCACCTGGGATAACGACGATGCCAACCACTACCTATCACCTGGGCACGGCGAACAACTCCTTCATCGGAGCAGCGAACCGTGAGGATCTCATGGACATCGTGACGATCATCAGTCCGGTGGACACGCCCCTCACGACGATGTTTCCGAAGGCGAAGGTGAGCAACGTCCAGACGGAGTGGCTGACGGACTCGCTGGATGCGGCTTCGTCCAATGCGAAGGCCGAGGGCTCGGCAGCGAGCTTCCAGACAGCAACGCAGAGAGTTCGCCTTTTGAACTACTGCCAGATCAGTCGGGAAGCGTACGAGGTTTCGGACACGCAGCGGGCAGTCAATCCCGCGGGGATTCGGGACGAGTTCCGTTATCAGATGGGGAAGGGCCTCAAGCAGTACAAGCGCGACGTGGAGTGCGACGTCGTGAACGGGAACACCGCTTCGGGGGCTTCGACGCGGTGCTCCCGAGGCATCTTCTACTGGCTGCAAGGGTTCTCGTCCAAGACGGCAAACACGACAACGACGGCCGGCAACTTGCAGGAGGACGACTTGAACGCCGCCCTCCAGCGGGTGTGGGTCACAGGAGGTCTGGTCGACTACGTGGTCTGTACGCCCACGCAGAAGGCTGCCATCTCCAACACTTTCTCTGGATCGACAGCAAGCCGCCGGAATATCGGTCTGACCGAGATGACGGTGGTGAACGTGATCGACATCTACATGTCCGACTTCGGGACGGTGAAGGTGCTTCCGCATCGCTGGTTCGACAACACCGCAACACCGGGTACGTTGAACATGCAGCGGGCCACCTTCTTCCTCCAGTCGGACAAGTGGGTCATGGGCATCTTGCGCCCACCGCGCAATGTGCCTCTGGCGAAGGTCGGCTCGTCCGAACGTGCGATGATCGAGGGAGAGTGGACGCTGGTGTGTCTGCATCCGTCAGCAAACGCCTTTGTGTCCGCGCATGCCGCGGGCACGGATGGCGACAACTTCCCGACGAACTAGGAAGTTCGGCGGACGGTTTTGGGGGGAGGGCGAAGCAGCTCTCCCCCACTTTTCAACCTGGGGACGACATGGCAACAGAAAATCAGAGCATCTCCTACCTTCGGGACCGCGAATCGTTTTTCCGCTTCGTGAAGGACGACCCGGACGGTCGGCTCTTCAAGGATCACATCCGGCGCTTCTCCCCATCCAACGCCGCGGCGAACGATTGGGAGGACGGCCACTACGTGGATTACGACACGGCGATGCAAGAGGCGAAGCATGGCGTCATGGTGGCGACCAACTGCGCCCAGCTCCGCATTGATGTCGAGAACGCTCGGCAGGGCCGCAGCACGCTGGGTATGCCCAACACCAAGTCGATGCAGCGCATCGGCCAGGTGCCCGCCTGGTATTACTGGCGGCGCGTGCAGGAGACGAGCGACGACGAGTACTGGAACACACCCAAGAACAACCTATGGGAGCTCCTGTTCCGCATCCCGGAGTACGCTGTCGTGCCGCGGGCTCAGCTCATGTCCGAGTGGGAGGCGATGAAGCCCAGCGCGACCAAGCGGTTCGACGCCGCCGGCAACGAGCTTTCGATCCTCGAGGCGAAGGGGGACCGCCGGGCGGGCTGTGGGCCGCTCCGGTTCGACGACCTGCCGAAGCTCTCCGACCTGGCGACGCCGGCCGAGAAGTCGCCCAGCCTGTTCCTGCCGCCCTCGGTGGCACCGAAGCCGGAACCCGTGGAGGCCCCGTGCATCGTCACACCCTGATTCCGGTGGTGGGCTGCTACGGCTCCGGAGCGGACCTGCTGGCGCGTTCCCTCGAGGTGCTCGGCCTACCGCGCGGGGATCCAGGCGAGATCCGCCAGCTCCATGAGGGGGTCCTGCGCCATTTCGGGAGCACGCTCAAGAGGCCGCGGCTCCCGTGGCGCTGGGAGGGGACGGAAACGGGGCACACGGCAGTCTCCGGGCTCCGCTTCGCGCTTGCCAACCTCGTCGATGAGGGGAAGTCCGTTATCTCGGACCCGTCCATGTGCCTGTTCCCGAAGGTCTGGCAAGACGCCCTGGTCGAGATGGACGTCAAGGCGAAGGCCATCGTGGTCACGCGAGACACGGAGGAGATGATCGAGGAGATGGAGATGGTCTTCCCAGGAACGTCCTACGGTGAGCTCCGATGGCTCGCCGGCGAGATCGATGGGGCGGTCTGCAACTGGACGACGGTATTCCGGGGCGACCTGGCGGCAGTCAAGCACGAGGATCTGCACAAGGAGCGCACTTTCAAGGAGATCCGGCAATCTCTGAATCTCGACTGGCCCGAGCTGCTCTCGGAGAAGTGGGCCGACATCGAGGCACTGGAAATGGAGGGGGTCCATTGAGCAGGACGGCAAAGATTGCGGTCATCATTCCGACCAGGGGGATGAAGAAGCTCGTCTACGAGTGCCTGCAGGCGCTCATGGAGAGCACGGACGACTGGCAGGACCGGCTGGAGATTGTGATCGTCGAGCAGGGCGGCAGGGAAGTTCACGACTACCTCATGGGCTTCCAGGACATCGGGAGTGCGCTTGCGGACGGAAGCATCATGTGGACGGCCTCCGAAGAGGGCTGGTCGTTCTCGGAGATCAACAACCACGGCGTCGCGCAGACGGCAGCTCCCTACATCCTGCTGCTCAACAACGACTGCAATCTCACCAAAGACTGTCTCGAGTTCATGCTCAAGGAGATGGCCGACCTGAAGGTGGGCGTCGTCGGGGCGAAGCTGCTTTACCCGAACAAGGAGATCCAGCACATCGGCGTCGTGTTCAGGAGCACCGGCCAGCCCTACCATCTGTCCTACCGCCGGCTGCACGACGAGAACTGCAAGGCAGCGTTCCGAGCGGACGACTTCGACGCAGTGACGTTCGCGTGCGCGCTCATCCGGCGCGAGACATGGGACGAG
>JBDGYO010000213.1:0-5757 GCA_039584015.1 Gemmatimonadota bacterium
CCCATGGAATCGCTCTGGAAGGACTTCAAGTACAGCGCCCGCATGCTGCTCAAGGCACCGGGGAATACGGTGGTATCCATCATCGCCCTGGCGCTGGGGATCGGGCTCACCACCGCGATGTTCTCGATCACCTACGGGGTGATCTTCCGCGGCCTGCCGTTCGAGGAGTCGCACCGGCTGATGTGGCTCGAGCGCAACAACCTGGCCGAGGACATCCAGGGCATGGGCGTGACGGTGCACGATTTCCTGGACTGGCGGGAGCAGCAGAGCTCGTTCGAGGGCCTGGGAGGGTTCTATGGCGGCACCGTGAACGTGAGCGGGCTCGAGGGGCGCCCCGAGCGCTTCACGGGGGCCTTCATGTTCGCCGGCGGGCTCGACATGCTGCGGGTGCCGCCGCTCATGGGGCGGTTGTTCGTCGAGGGCGAGGACCAGCCCGGCTCGCCCTACGTGGCCATCCTGGGGTACACCCTGTGGCAGAACAACTTCGGCGGCGACCCGGACATCATCGGACACACGGTGCGGATGAATGGCGAGGTCACGACGATCGTCGGGGTGATGCCCGAGGGCTTCTTCTTCCCCATGAGCCACCAGTTGTGGGTGCCCTACCGGCAGAACCCCGCCGAGATGGAGCGGGGTGACGGCACGACGCTGGGTGTGTTCGGGCGACTCGAGGACGGCGTGTCGCGCGAGGTGGCGCAGGCCGAGCTCGCGACCATCGCGGAGCGCCTCGCGATGGCCTATCCCGAGACCAACGAGGGCGTGAGCGCCACGGTGAAGCCCTATACCGACGAGTTCGTGGGCTCGGAGCTGTCGGCACTGCTGTACACCATGCTGGCGGCGGTCTTCCTGGTGCTGGTCATCGCGTGCGTGAACGTGGCCAACCTGCTGCTCGCGCGTGTGTCGGTGCGCAGCAAGGAGCTGGCCATTCGCTCGGCGCTGGGGGCGGGCCGCTGGCGCATCGTGGCGCAATTCCTGTCGGAGACGGTCACCCTGGCCGCGGTTGGTGCGGGGCTGGGGCTCGGGATCGCCTGGGTCGGCATCCGGCTGTGGGACAATGCCGTGGCGGAGGCGGAGCCGCCGTTCTGGATGACTTTCGAGCTGGACGGGGCGGTGCTGCTGTTTGCGATCGCCCTCACGGCGGTCGCCGCGGTGATGGCCGGCATCCTGCCGGCGCTCAAGGCGTCCGGCGCCAAGGTCAACGAGATCCTCAAGGACGAGTCGCGCGGCACGTCGAGCCTGCGCATCGGCAAGCTGAGCAAGAGCCTCGTCGTGGCGGAGATCGCGCTGTCGTGCGGATTGCTCGTGGCGGCCGGACTGATGATCAAGAGCGTCGTGAACTTGGGCAATCTCGAGTTCGGGTTCGAGACGGAGAACGTGATGACGGCGCGGGTGGGTCTGTTCGAGAGCGACTATCCGGACGAGACGGTGCGGCTCCAGTTCTACGAGGAGCTGGTGGCGCGGCTCGACGCGCATCCCATGGTGGCGGTGGCATCGCTCTCCTCCGGCCTGCCCACGACGGGCCGGGGCGGACGCCCCAACTTTGCGGTGGAGGGCGAGATCTACGAGGCCGACCAGGACTATCCGCGTGCGCGGCAGGTCATCACGACGCCCAACCACTTCGAGACCTTCGGCGTGAGCGTGTTGCAGGGCCGCGACTTCGGCACCCAGGACACGCGCGACAACCTGCCGGTGGCGCTGGTGAACCTGCCGTTCGCCGAGCGGTACTTCCCGGGCGAGAGCCCCATCGGGCGGCGCATCCGCGTCGGTGATTCGGAGTCGGAGGAGCCGTGGCTCACCATCGTGGGTGTGGTGCCCGACATGTACCTCGACCCGCCGGAGAACGAGGAGCCCGAGGGGTTCTACGTGCCGCTGTCACAGAACGACGCGCGCTTTCTTAGCATCGCGGTACGTCCGGTCGGAGGAGCGCCGTCGGCGCTGGGACCCGTGCTGCGGGACGAGGTGATGGCGGTCGATTCCGACCTGCCGATCTACTGGGTCAGGACTGTTGCCGAGGAGGTCGCGGAGAACACCTGGTTCTACAAGGTGTTCAGCACCCTGTTCGTGGTGTTCGGTGCGGCGGCGCTGTTCCTCGGGGCGGTGGGCCTGTACGGGGTGATGGCGTTCTACGTGAGCCGCCGCACCCAGGAGCTGGGCGTGCGCATGGCGCTCGGCGCGCAGGCGTCCGACGTGCTGAAGCTGGTCCTGAAGCAGGGTCTGTTCCAACTCGGCCTGGGGTTGTTCCTGGGGCTGGGGATCGCTGCGCTGCTGTCGCGCGGGCTCGAGATCATCCTGTTCGAGGTGGAACCGTGGGACCCGATGATCTTCATTCTGATCACGTTGGTGCTGTTCGCCGTCGGCATGCTGGCGACCTACGTGCCGGCGCGGCGGGCCACGCTGGTGGATCCGGTACAGGCGCTGCGATACGAGTAGCGCCCCGCTGCCGCGGCCCACTCAGGGAAGGGTGAAGAGGGAAGGGGGAAGAGTACTACGGAGCGTCGTACCCTTCCCCCCTTCCCGGTTCCCTCTTCCCTGTCAGTACTCAGTACTCCTCCGCCTCGCGCGATTCGTATTTGATCGTCGCGATCTCCTTGGCCAGCTTGTCCTGCCGCCCCAGGATGTGCGCGAGCTGGTTGACCTGCTCCGCGAGCTCGGCCACGCGCGTCTCGATTGCCGAGAGACGACGCTCGACCACCGGATCGATCTTGCTGGTTTCCGCGGCCATGTCGCACCTCCTCGAGCGAGGGTCTACCTGTAAGAGAACCCTGAATCCAGGGTGAAGGCTAGGGGCGTTATCTTATGCCCTGCCATGACCGACTTCCACGTCCGCACCTACCGCGGAGGAATCCTCGATTCGGAGCACCGGGTATCGGCCGTCGTGTGTCACCCCGACGGCACACTGGTGGCCGTCTCGGGTGACCCCGAGCGCATCGTGATCACGCGCTCCGCGGCGAAACCGTTCCAGGCGCTGCCCCTGGTGGCGGACGGTGCGGCCGAGCGGTTCGCGGTCTCGGACGAGGAGCTGGCTCTGTCCTGTGCCTCGCACAACTCGGAGCGGCGCCAGGTGGAGATCGTGGCGGCGTTCCTGGCGCGGATCGGGTGCACCGAGGACGACCTGGCCTGCGGACCGCACCGCGCGCTGATCGGTGACTTCTCCGTACCGGTGGGGGACACGCGACCGGTCGAGGAGGTGGAGATCGCTCCTCCTTCCCGACTGGCAAGCAACTGCTCCGGCAAGCACACCGGGATGTTGGCGCTGGCGCGGCACCGCGGGTGGGAGACGGCGGGGTACCACGTCGCGGGTCACCCGGTCCAGAACCGTGCCAGGGAGGTGCTGGCCCACTACGCGGGACTCGCGCCGAGCGCCCTGGAGGAAGGCGTGGACGGCTGCGGGGTGGTGGCCTTTGCGCTGCCGCTCGGCAGCATGGCACGGGCCTTCGCCGCGATCGCAGCCGACGAGGGCGATGCCCCGCGCCGCATCGTGGGAGCGATGACGGGGCACCCCGAGAACGTGGCCGGCCACCGGCGCCTCTGCACCGAGGTCATGCAGGCGTACCCGGGGAGGGTGCTTGCGAAGGTGGGTGCGGAGGGCGTGTACGGCGCGGCGCTGATCGACCGCCAGCTCGGCATCGCCTTCAAGGTCGAGGACGGCGGCAACGCGGCCGCCATGCCGGCGCTGGTCTCGATCCTGGAACAGTTGGGACTGGAGCGTCCGGCGGGCTCGCCGCTCGAGCGCTTCGCCGAGCTCCCGGTCTTCAACACCCGTTGGGAGCGGGTCGGGGTGACGCGGGCCGAGGGGGAGCTCTCGTTCGTTTGATGGAGCGCGCAATGGATTGCGTTGCGACCGCCGCGCCCGTGCGCGCAGACTCGCAGCATGGAGTGCGCGAGTCATGAACTTCGTCGATCGCGTGACGGTTCGTGTCACGGCCGGCACCGGCGGCTCGGGATGCACCTCGTTCCGACGCGAGATGTTCGTGCCCATGGGCGGCCCCGACGGCGGCGACGGAGGGCGCGGGGGGAGCATCTCCCTGCGGGCCGACGCGCACCTGACCACCCTGCTCGACTACCGCTACCACGCGCACCGCAAGGCCGACCGCGGGCAGCATGGGATGGGCTCCAACAAGACGGGCAAGTCGGGTGAGGATGTCTACCTGCCGGTGCCGCCCGGCACGGTCGTGCTCGATGCCACGACGGGCGCCGCGCTGGGTGAGGTGGTGCGACCCGGTGACGAGCTGCTGGTGGCCAAGGGTGGGCGCGGTGGGCGCGGCAACGCCCGCTTCGCCACCTCCACCCACCAGGCGCCGCGCGAGTGGGAGCCGGGAGACGAGGGGGAGGACCGCACTCTGGAGCTGGTGCTCAAGCTGCTGGCCGACGTGGGTCTGCTGGGGGAGCCGAATGCCGGCAAGAGTACGCTCCTGTCCGTGGTGTCCGCCGCCAAGCCCAAGATCGCGGACTATCCGTTCACCACGCTCACGCCGCAGCTCGGCGTGGTGGGTCTCACCGGGGGCCGGTCCTTCGTGATGGCCGACATACCCGGGCTGATCGAGGGCGCGCACGAGGGCAAGGGATTGGGGGACCGGTTCCTGCAACACGTGGAGCGCACACGCGTGCTCGCCTACCTGGTCCCGGTCGAGGTGGACGATCCGCAGACGAGCTACGACACGCTGCGGTCGGAGGTGGAGGCGTACGATGCGACGGTGGCCGCGAAGCCCCACGTCGTGGTGCTCACCAAGAGTGACCTGCTGCCGCCGGACGCCCAGCCGCCGACGGTCGCGGCGCCGCACGCCCGCGGGGTGGTCGCGATTTCGTCGGTGGCGCACCGCGGCCTGGACGAGCTCAAGGAAGAGCTCTGGAAGTTGCTGATGCAATCGGAGGAGTCGCCGCCCGACGACGCCGTTCCCCTTCCGTGATCCCCGACATCGCCTATATGCGTTGTTGCGTGCGTTCGGCTCCGCCCACGACGTGCTCGAGGCGTCGCAACGAGAGCTCCAGGCGGTGCCCGGGATCTCGCGCGCCGCCGCGACGGCCGTGCGCGAGGCCTCGACCGACGCGGCCCAGCGGATGGTGGCGCACACAGCGCGGTTGGGTGGGGTGATTCTGGCCCCGGACGACCCGCGGTTCCCCGCGGTGCTCAGAACGATCCCGGCGGCGCCGACCCTGCTGTTCGCGCTGGGTGACCTATCGCTGCTGCACGCGCCCACGGTCGCGATTGTGGGGAGCCGCACCCATACGCGCTACGGCGCCGAGGCGTGCCGCTTGTTTGCGACGGGTGCCGCCGCTGCGGGGGTGGTGGTGGCGAGCGGGATGGCGCGGGGGCTCGATGCGGTGGCCCACACGGCCTGTCTCGATGCCGAGGGCGGTACGATCGGGGTGCTGGGCAACGGGCTCGGCGTGGTCTATCCGTCGGCGAACCGCGCGCTGTACGACCGGGTGGCGCGCCTCGGGTGTCTGCTCACCGAGTTCCCACCGGGCGACAGGCCCACCGCGGGGAGCTTCCCCAGGCGCAACCGGCTCATCAGCGGCCTGGCGCGTTGCACCCTCGTGGTCGAGGCGGGGAGGCGCTCGGGCGCGCTCATCACGGCCGACTGTGCGCTGGAGCAGGGACGCGAGGTGCTGACGGTGCCCGGCCCGATCACCAGCCCCGCGTCGGCGGGGTGCAATCGGCTCATCCAGATGGGAGCCAAGCCGACGCTCGGTCTGCGGGACCTGCTGGAGGAGTACGGGCTGTGGGACGAGACCGCCGTCGCGAGCCTGCCGCAG
>JBDGYO010000214.1:0-4912 GCA_039584015.1 Gemmatimonadota bacterium
GAAGATCATGTTGATCCGGAAGTCGCGCATGATGCGCTCGACGGGCTCGGGGCGCTCGCCACGCGCCTTGAGGCTGGGTGCCGACTCGTAGCCGCGGCCCGAGCGGATCTGCATCGTGTCGTCGATGATCTCCCAGCCCCGCTCGCTGTTCCACATCTTGGCCATGGCAGCCTCGAGGCGGACGTCGAACCGGTCCTGGTCGGACATGAGCGAGGACAGCTCGGCCACCGACTCCATGGCGAAGGTAGTGGCGGCCATCCTCCCCAGCATCTGGGCGACGGCGTCGTGTTTGCCGATGGGGTGGCCCCATTGCACCCGTTCCTGGGAGAAGCGCCGCGCCATCCCGAGGCAGCTTTTCGCGGCTGCGGCAGCCGCTGCGGGGATCGTGAGCCGGCCGGTGTTCAGGGTGATGAGCGCGAGCTTCAGACCCTTTCCCATCCCCCACAGGATCTTGTCCTTCGGCACGCGCACGTTCGTGAACCGCAGCAGCGCGTTCTCGATGCCGTGCAGGCCCATGAAGTGGCAGCGATGCGCCACCTCCACGCCGGGCCACTCGGACTCCACGATGAAGGCGGTGATGCGATTGTCCGGCGTGCGCGCCATCACCACCATGACGTCAGCGATGGTGCCATTGGTGCACCAGAGCTTCTCTCCGTTTAGCAGGAACGCCTCGCCGTCCTCCGTCGGCGTCGCCGTGGTCTCCATCCTGGCCGGGTCGCTGCCCACCTCCGGCTCGGTGAGCGCGAAGGCGCTGATCTCCCCCTTGGCGAAGCGTGGGAAGTACTCCTGCTTCTGCTCCGGTGTGCCAAACAGCTTGAGTGGCTGGGGCACGCCGATCGACTGGTGGGCCGAGAGCAACACCCCTACTGAGCTCTCGTGGCAGGTGACCAGGGAGACGGCGCGGTTGTAGACCGTCTGGGAGAACCCCAACCCCCCGTACTCCTCGGGGATCTTGATCGCCATGCACCCGAGTTCGCCCAATCCCCGCACCACGTGCTCGGGGATCTTGTAATCCTGATCGATCGCGTCGGCGTCCACGTTGGCCTCGAGAAAGGCCGCCAGCTTGTCGAGCCACGGCTGGGCGCGTGCGAGTTCCTCCTCGTCAACTTCGGGGAACGGGTGTATGAGCTCGAGGTGCAACCGCCCGTTGAAGATCTCCTTGAGGAAGCTGGGCGCGGTCCATTCCGTTTGGCGAGCGGCTTCGACGACCTTGCGCGCTTCGCGCTCGCTCACCTGCTGTTTGGCGGCCGGCCCAGCCCTACCCTTCGTATCGGCAGAGACGGGGGTCATGATGACGTCCAATCGGTGTGTATGATCAAGCGACGGAATCACCCGTCGCGCTCTATAGTCCTGAAACTGAAATATGGAGTGGCCCGGTTCCCAGCGCCACGGCGCGACGGTTGCGTCCGTCGGGGCGGGGAGGCAACATTCGGCGGCGTTAGATCGTAGGATTCCCGACGATGAGACCGATGTTCATAGTGGCCCTCGCGGCCGTGGCGGTGATGTTGCCCTCGGGCGCTGAGGCCCAGACCGGCGGGCAGCCCCTACAGGTGGACGAGTTCCTGACGTTGGACCGCGCGTCCGATCCCCAGGTGTCGCCGGACGGACAGTGGGTCGTGTACAGCGTCACGACGACGGACCTGGCCGCCAACAGCCGCGCAACCGATCTCTGGATGGCGGCGACGGGCGGTGGAGAGCCGCGCCGCGTATCCGACGTCCGTCGCGGCGGGCGGCATGCGCGCTGGTCTCCCGACGGGCGGACCATCGCGTACGTCACCACCCGCGGGGATGCCGGCGAGGTCCGCCTGTACGACGTGTCCCGTGGCCGCTCGCGACGCCTGGTAGCCCTGTCCACCGGCACGGGGGGAGTGATCTGGTCCCCCACGGGGACACATCTGGCGTTCGTGTCCGAGGTGTACCCCGAATGCCGCGATGACGCGTGCAACGCGGCCCGGATGGAGGCGGAGGCTGGCCAGCCGAGCAGCGCCCGGGCGTACGACGAGCTGCTGTATCGCCACTGGACGAGCTGGGAGGATGGGCGGCGCAGCCACCTGTTCGTGGTGCCGGTTGGTGGTGGCGTGCCGGTGGACGTCACCGCTGGGAAGGACTACGACGTGCCGGTGCCGCCGTTCGGTGGATCGAGCGACTACGCGTTCGCGCTGGATGGCCGTTCTGTGGTGTTCACAACGAAGATCGGGACCGACGAGGCGTGGCACACCAACAGCGACATCTACCAGGTACCGATCGAGGGGGGCGAACCACGGAACCTCACGTCCGGCTTTCGCGGTGCCGAGGTGCATCCCTCGCCGTCGCCGGACGGGCGGATGCTGGCCTTCCTGTCGCAGGAGCGGGCCGGGTTCGAGTCGGATCGCTGGCGCCTCATGGTGCTGGACGTCTCCACGGGGGGTGTGCGGGAGGTGACCCGAGATTTCGACCAGTGGGTCGCCGACTACGTCTGGTTGCCCAACTCACGAGAGCTGGTGTTCACCTCCCAGCTGCGGCACCGGAATCTCATCTATCGGACCAACCTCAACGGCCGTATTGAGGCCCTCATGAGCTGGGGGAACACCTCCCAGATCTCCATCGCCGAGGACGGCAACACGATGGTGTTCGTGAACGACGCCATCAACCGGCCGGGCCAGTTGTACGCGTGGTCCATCAACGCCGGGGCCAGCCCGCAGCGGCTGACCGACCTGAATGCGGCGACGCTGAGCCGGCTGCGGATGAATCCCGCCGAGGAGATCAGCTGGGTCGGGGCGGACGGAAACACCGTTCGCGGCATGCTCGTGCGTCCCCCCCAATACCAGCGGGGGCAGCGCTATCCCCTGTTGGTGATGATCCACGGCGGTCCGCAGGGTGCCTGGCGCGACAACTGGCACTCTCGCTGGAACGCGCAGATGTTCGCGGCGGCCGGTTACGTCACGGTGCTGCTCAATCCGCGAGGCTCTACCGGGTTCGGTCAGCGGTTCGTGGACCAGATCTCGCAGGACTGGGGCGGCCGGGTGTACATCGACATCATGTCTGGCGTCGAGCACGCTGCCCGCTTCCCATTCGTGGACTCGACGCGGATCGCGGGCGCGGGTGGATCGTACGGCGGCTACATGGTGAACTGGATCAACGGCCACTCCGACCGGTTCGACGCCCTCGTCACCCATGCCGGTGTGTACAACCTGGAGTCGTTCTACGGCGCGACCGAGGAGCTGTGGTTCCCGGAGTGGGAGTTCGGCGGCACCCCGTGGGAGAACCGCACGTACTACGAGCAATGGTCACCGCACCGCTTTGCCAACAATTTCAGCACGCCGACGCTCGTGGTACATGGTGCGCGTGACTTCCGGGTGCCCGACACGCAGGGGCTCGAGGCGTTCACGGCGCTGCGACGCCAGGGCGTGCCGGCCCGGCTGCTCTACTTCCCCGACGAGGGACACTGGATCGGGCGACCGCAGAACCAGCGGGTCTGGTGGAATGAGGTGCACGCTTGGCTGGCGCGCTACCTAAGCCCCGCGGCCGTCCCGTGAGCCGCGCCGCGCCGCTATATTCGCGGAAGCCATGACGGAAGATCCGAAGCCACTGTACCCTACGCGCTCGGGGGCCGGCGCACTGCTGGGACGGCAGGTGTACAACCACGTCAACCCGCCGACCCTGGTGCTGGGTGTGACCCCGAGCGGGGTCGAGGTCGCCGCCAACGTGGCGAAAGCGATGGGGTGCAAGTTCGACGTCATCGTGGCCGCGCACGTACGCATGGAGGAGCTGGGCATCGTGGGGGCGATGGCCGAAGATTCGAATGCGGTGCTCGATCAGGAGTACGAGCCGTACTTCCGCGACGCAACGGCGCTGGGCGAGGCGATCGACGACGCACGGCAGGCGGTGAAGACCGAGCGGCTCCTGTTCCGTGGCACCCGTGCCCTCCACGAGGTGAAGGGCCAGAACGTCGTGATCGTGGACGGTCACGTCACCGATCCGTGGAAGCTCCTCGCGGCGGTGGAGGCGATCAAGCCCCAGGAACCGGCCTACATCATGGTCGCCGCGCCCGTCGGCACGCAGCCGGTTCAGGAGAAGGTGAGGGCGCGACGCCTCCAGTTCGTGTGCCCCTCCGTGCTCATGGATCCGACCGGCCACCCGCTCCCCTTCGGTGATCCGCAAGATCCCAGCGCAGAACGTCTCCGCAGCATTGTCGTTGCACGCGAAGCGGCGTAGTCTGGCCGCTCTGGTCGCGTGTTTCCTGCTGGGCAGCGGCTCCCTGTCTGCCCAGCTCGCCCCACCCTCGACGGGCGGGGCCGCCCAGCTCGACCGCCTCCTGCAGCGCTTAGCCAGCTCACACCGCGTCCTGGTGATCGGGGCGCACCCCGACGACGAGGACACGCGCCTCCTCGCGCTGGCAGCGCAAGGGTACGGTGCCGAGGCGGCGTATCTCTCGCTGTCGCGGGGCGAGGGCGGCCAGAACTTGATCGGCGACGAGCTCGGCGTGGCGCTGGGTCTGCTGCGCTCACAGGAGTTGGTCTCGGCCCGCCAGATGGACGGAGCCCGACAGTTCTTCACCAGGGCATTCGATTTCGGTTACTCGCGCACGCTGGAGGAGACCGAGCAGTTCTGGCTGCCGGATTCCATTCTCAAGGATGCGGTGCGTGTCGTGCGTCGGTTCCGGCCACAGGTGATCGTCGCCGTCTGGTCCGGCACCCCGCGCGACCGCCACGGCCAGCATCAAGCGGCTGGCGTCGTGGCCCAGCAGGTGTTCGACGCGGCGGGGGATGCAGGCCGCTTCGTGGAGCTCGCTGGCGAAGAGGGACTGGCACCGTGGCAGCCCCTCAAGCTGTATCGGTCCACGCGATTCGACAGCGCCGCCACCACCCTCACGCTCGAGACCGGCGACCTCGACCCGCGATCCGGCCGCTCGTATCACCAGATCGCCATGGCC
>JBDGYO010000215.1:0-5571 GCA_039584015.1 Gemmatimonadota bacterium
CACATCGTGCGCGAGGTGTTCAACGCCGCCTGGAGCAGGAACTGGGGCTACGTGCCGTGGACCGACAACGAGGTCAAGCACGGGGCCAAGGCGATGGGCATGATCATCAAACCGGAGATCACGGCCATCGCCGAGGTCGAAGGCAAGCCAGCCGGGTTCATGGTGGCCCTGCCCAATCTCAACGAGGCCATCAAGGACCTGAACGGTCGGCTGTTCCCCACGGGACTGCTCAAGCTGATCTGGAGGTTGAAGTTGGGAGGCCACAAGTTCCAGTCGGCCCGGCTCCTGCTGCTTGGGATCATGCCCGAGTACCGCGGCAGCGTGCTCGGCGGGCTGAGCGTTCTGCTCTACGTCCGCGCCCACCACGGGGGCGAGCAGCTGGGTATCAAGTTCGGTGAGCTCGGCTGGACACTGGAGGACAACGAGAAGATCAACGCCGGGATCCAGTTCATGGGGGGGCGGCTGGGAAAGGTGTATCGGATCTACGGGAGAGGTCTGTAAGGCATCTGAACGTTGCGTCTCTCGTGCGTCTGCCCTATGGTGGGACCTTCACAACACTGGTCACAACGTGACAGCACTGTCTCGAGCAAGAGGTCGTTCAGGCACGGTCAAGGCCCTGCTGCTGCTGTGGCTCGTCGCGCTCGCCGCCATCGGATACTACGGGATGGAGATCGGTGGGGTGTACTGGCGCCGGTACAAGCTCGAAGAGACGATGGTGCAACAGCTCTCGTTTGCCGGCCAGCTTACGGATGAGGCGATCCATCAGCAAGTGCTGAAGGAGGTCCACGCCATGGGCCTGCCAATCACAGACGGCAACATTCAATTCGTCCGCACCGACAACCCCCGCACCCTTCGAGTCTCGATCTCGTATGTGGAGACCGCGAACCTGCTGTTCACCCAGAAGCAGTTTCCGATGTCCATCCAAGTCCAGCGCGCGTTCTGAGGCCGTCGCCGGGGCACAGCGCCGCTCACCGCCTCAAGTACGCCCGCAGGTCCCCCACGTCGTACTGCCCGTTGCCGTTGCCTTGCCGGTCGTAGTACTCACTCTCCTCCGAAGTGAGCAGCGATTCGGCGGGGTACAGCAGGCCCCGAACCAGACGCTCCGTCGAGACGAGGATGGAGGAGATGGTGATGTGTGCCACGCCGCCTTCGATGGAGATCTCATGGATGGTTACAGGGGAGAGTGCGCCCACCGTGAGCCTGGTCGACGGATCGGTGTCGTTGGTGAGGAGACCCGGGCCGGCGACGCCCCACGCGTCCCCTGCCTCACCGCGGTTCCCGCCCTGCGGGAACGTCCTGCGCAGGCTGTAGTTGCCATCGGCCTCGAGTAACCCCACCCGATAGACCTGCGGGCATGAGTCGCACGGTCGATTGCCCGGGATCTGGGGATCGATGTGGGTAACCAGCACGCCGGACGCCGGAAGATCCAGATCGAAGCCCTCCTTGGTCCGATACTCCACCAGCAGGTACTCGTTGGTGTCGGCCTCCTCGCCCCGTTCGAGCGGGATCTTGAGCACGCGCTCACTCGCCATGACGGGGTCGAGCGTGAACTCCCGGTCGACCACCCCTACGACCTCCTCGACCTGCGCGAGCCAGCCGAGCTGCTCCTTTTCCCACGCGCCCAGATGCGTGGGTCGCAGCCACTCCACGCGATCGTCGGTGCCGCAGCCCCACGCTCCCGCCGCCATGAGCGACCAACAGCCGACGACCCAGCGACGCTGCTCGGGAAGGCGGCCCAACGAGCGATCGTACAGGTCAGGGAGACCCAACACGTGGCCCATCTCATGCGCGATGGTCGTCGCCTTCTGCGGCTCCACGCCGCCACAGTCCACCACGCTCTGCACGATGTAGTCGTTCACTACGATCGCTCCGCCGCCGGGACGCGGATCGTTCGTGACGTAGGGGCCCGTTGAGTCCGTCCAGGACTCGATCCGCCAGCGATGGGGCCAAATGCCGGGCCCGCCACACGACGCCGCCACCTCGAGGAACTCGAATGCCGCGGCGTCGACGGCGCCGTCGTCGTCGCCGCTATTGGGCGTACCGTCCGGGCCATCGTTATCGAACCGCCCGAAGTCCACTGTCGCGTCTGCTAAGTCGAGTGCCTCAACCAGGTAGGCCTGAGTCTGCGCGTCGTCTCCCAAACCGAACTCACTGCCCACGACCTCTGCCATCGTGAAACTCGTGCGAACCCAGGGCAGCACGTCCCCGTGGAGCGCGAACCGCCCGCCCGATGCTTCGTCGTAGTACTCCGTCACCGTGCCGTGCTCGTACGGCCCGTCGAACAAGACGCGCTGGAGCTCTTCCTGCGTGACGTGCGGCACCGGCGAGTCGGAGAACAGAGCGAGAATCACCGCAACCCGCAGGCTGCCCTCGAGGGCCGCAGACGTTGCCCTGGCTCGTTGGGCGCGCCGAATCCAACCGTCCTGGAGCTGGAACGCGTCGGGCTGACGGCGAATGCGCTCGTAATACGCTGGCGGCAGCGTGCGGCCCCGAACCCGCGGGGGCTCCTGCGCCAATGCCGTGGTGGGAGCGATGGGCAGGATTGCGAGCCCAAGCAGCAGCGCGAACCGCAACCGGGCGCTCACGGCGACCTCCGCTGCTGACTCGCGGTCACGCCCTCGATCCGTTCCAGCTCGACCCAGTAGCCGGAGAGGTCAGTGCGCAGGTAGTTCGCCGCATCGGCGACCTGCACAAGCGTCACCGAGGGTCGAGCGCCGACGTCGTCCGAGCGTACGGTGAATTCGATCTGTCCGGGCTCATCGAGGATGATGACGACGCGGGTCGTCGTGCCGTCGTGCTCGTAGAACGCTTCACCGAGCGCGGTGGTCACCTCGCCGAGCCCGACCCCCCCGGTGAGCTCGAGCACGGCCGCACCCTCGGGGCCGTGAGGCGAGAGTAGCGCGACCTGGATCTCGCCGGCTCCGCTCGGCCCCCACAGACCGAGATCGCATGAGGCGAGGACGATCGTAGCCGCCATGACAACCAGCAGCCCGATGGAAGTGCGAGGATGTGGCTTCACCATGGGGCACCGAACTCAGCTGAAGGTTCGTTCGCTAGTACACTCGAATTGGGTGATAGATCGCCTGGCAAAGCCGACTCAATCCCTCAGATTCCCAGTGCTACATCACCCGTGTGGTGGTGGTCACCGCATCCGAGGGTCGGGCCGTGGAGTGGCGCGCGGAAGTGGCTGCTCTGGCGACGGCCCAAGCTTCGGAACGTCGAGACGAAGCTTGGTTTCAATGAGACGAAGCTTCGGAACGTCGAGACGAAGCTTGGTTTCGTCGAGACGAAGCTCCGGAACGTTGAGACGAAGCTTGGTTTCGTTGAGGCGAAGCTTCGGAACGTCGAGACGAAGCCTGGTTTCAATGTGACGAAGCTTCGGAACGTCGAGACGAAGCTTGGTTTCGTCCATCCGAGACGTGTCCCGACTCGACGGACACGCGCCGCGACTATCGGGGCTGTGAAAGAGGCCGCGCAACTTGCGCGGCCTTTGACCTGCCCGGCAGGATCGCGGCTATCCCCCGAGGAGCAGCCTCCCAAGCCCCAGCATGGTAGCGACGGTGCCGAGCCAGAAGAGGAACATCCATTTGACCAACTCGGCCTTGAGCTCCGCGAGTCGCTGTTCGAGCTTGGCATCGAACAATGTGAGATTCCGGTCATTCTGCTCGCGCAGCTCGGCCTTGAATGTCGCGTCCACGTCGTTGAGCAACCCCACCAGCTCGTCGACAACTTTGTCTCCGAACCGGTCGTAGAATTCGCGGGACAACTTCGCGGTCACGGGCATGTCCCAACAGTAACATAGGCCCTGCGACTACCCGTAATCAAATGCATGGTCTCGAATAGCCGATCACCGCGGACAATCGGGTTGCGAGGCTATACTGCTAGGGACACCTGCCCCCACGGCTCCAGGGAGGACCGACCATGGCTTACTTGCAGACCCTTGTCGACGGCAACCTCGAGTTCGCCCGTGGCTTTAGCCAGGGAGACTTGGCCATCCGGCCCCGCCTGTCGACACTGGTCCTGACCTGTCTCGACTCTCGAGTCGACCCGGCGCACTTTCTCGGCCTCCAGTTGGGCGACGCCTTCGTAATGCGAAACATCGGTGGGCGCGTCACCGACGAAGTAATCAGGCAAATAGCGATCCTTCTGGCGCTGACCGCGGACATCGGCAGCGGGGCTGCCCTCGAGGTGGCCATCGTCCATCACACCAATTGTGGGACCGCCCGTTTCGCCGACCCTCAGGATAGACAGAGGCTAGGCCAAGCTGCGGGGATCAGCGAGGCAGCGATCGAGAGGCTTGCCATCACCGACCCGCAGACGAGCGTGGCCAAGGATCTCGACCGGCTCCGAGCGGCGCCTAATCTCCCGGACGAACTCGTCGTTGCTGGCTACGTCTATGACGTCACCGATGGGCGTCTCCGCGAGATTTCCGCCCCCGCCCCGCTACGTGAATGAGCGCGATCATGATGGCCGAGCCTCTGCGCCAACAGGACTCGACCGGATGCTCCGAGCGCAGCGAGGAGCGACGGCAAAGAGCCTGTCGGGCATGAAGACGCCGCGCACTTGGCGCGGCGTTTACAGGCCCGGCAGGACTCGTTGCGAAGCAGAGCGAGGATCGGCCGCAGGCCGACCGCAGCTCCGCCTGCAACCCCCGGTTTTGGACTTCGGTGGTCTTCGTCCCGTCTGGTCCCATCTGATCCCGTTCTGTCCCGTCCTGTACACACTTACGAGACCCTTCATCCCATCCTGTCCCGTCCTGTACCATCCAGTCCCGTCCAGTTGGTTTGCAGATGGTTCGCAGCCCGGCGCTCGGGGAACAAACCGAATAGTCCCATCCCCTTTCCTACTGGCTCGGCTCTAGACACAACGACACATTCGAGCACTAGCCTCTCCCAGTGCCCGGAGGTGAGCCCGGCCCCGCTCGCGCCGACCCTTCTTGTGGGCCTCGCGCATCTCGTACTGACAGTGACAGCCAGCGTCCCATCAGCTCTCGCTCAGCAAACGGAGCAGTCTGAGCGCGAGGAGATGTACCGCCGCTACCTGCGCTACACTACATACATCAAGCCCGCCTGGATTGAGCCTCACTGGTTGGCTGATGGAAACACCTTCTGGTACGCCTCTGGCGCACCCGATAGCATCGTCATCTCCAAGGTCGATCCCGTTGCCAATACGAAGGCGAACTTCTTCGATGTGGCGCGGCTCCGCGGCGCGCTGGCCGAGGAGCTCGGCGAGGAGCCGTCCGGCAAGGGGGTGCCTTTTGCGGAGTTCGCCTTTACGGATGAGAGCGAGGAGGCTGTCCGGTTCATAGTGCACGAGCAGCAATTCATCTTGCGGCTGGACACGTACGCGCTGACAAAGGCTCCTGCCTCCGCCGCTGAAATCACAACGCGGCCCACCCCCCAAGTCCTGCGTCAAGGCACCCACGGGAGACCGGATGTCGTGGAGGTCCTCTCACCCGACGGGCAATGGTTCGCCCACCTGAAAGATGACAACCTCTGGCTCCGCAGCACATCCGACGACGGCCTGGACCAGATCACACGCGATGGCACGGCAGAACACTACTGGGGTTAC
>JBDGYO010000216.1:0-6865 GCA_039584015.1 Gemmatimonadota bacterium
CGGCCCGTCGCGCCACTCGTACCTACCTTCAATTCTATCCACAGGGAGGATAGGGGTGAACAAGACCGAGCTGATCGAAGCCCTCTCGTCGGGGACCGGACTGTCGAAGGCGGATGCGGGGCGTGCCGTGGAGGCCCTGTTTGGCGAAGACGGCCTCATTGCGAAGGAGCTACGTTCCGGCAGCAAGGTGCAGATCACCGGCTTTGGCTCGTTCGTGGCGCGGAAGCGGGCGGCTCGTGCGGGGCGCGACCCGCGCACCGGCAACACCATCCAGATCGCGGCCGCGACGGTTCCGGCCTTCAAGGCGGGGCAGGGACTCAAGGACGCGGTCAACAAGTAGCGCCCTACCGAGTGAGGAGTGACGCGGGCCGGGTCGCCGAGGAGGCGCCCGGCCCGGTTGCGTTGCAGGCGTTCCCTTACCTCTTATCTATCTTCGCCGTTACGGTGCGGCCACGCAGCGTCACTCCGTCCAGCCCCTGCAACACCCGCGGCGCCACCTCGGCGCGCACCTCGACCACCGAGAAGTTCTCGCGCACGTCGACGCGTCCGATCGTGTCCTTGGGGATGCCCACGGCATTGAGCAACGCGCCCACGACGTCGCCCGTGCGCAGCCGGTCGCGCCGGCCGGCGCTCACGTGAATGTGGGCCCACGTCGGGATCTCGCTGGGCGTCCCGCGGGCCGGTGCCGCAGCCTCGGGGGCCTGCAGCGCGGCGGCCGCCACCAGCGCCGGATCGTACTCGTCGAACAGGGGTGCCAGCGCGGCGAGGCCGTCCAGGAACTGCCCTCCCGCGATGCGGTCTCGCAGCTCGGCCCGCATGGCCCCGGCGCGGTCTCGGGCGCGGTCCGCTTCCGATGGGAGCCGCAGCACGTCGAGCGAGCCGCAGAGCCGCTCCAGGTAGGGGAGCTGCGCCGCCCGCGCGAGGACGATCACACCCTGGGCAACCCCGTGCAGGGCGGCGAGCGCCTCCGCTGTGGGAAGCTCCACCGCGACTGCCCACTCCACGCGCTCGTCGCCCGGATCGGAGGCGACCCGGACGGTCGGATCGCCGGCGTACTCGGCCCAACGGTGCGCGGCTGCCGGCGTCGGATCCCAGATGAGCGCCGAGGCCGGGTTGAGCGTGTCCAGCGCGCCGCGGACCGCCCAGGCGAGGCGCTGTGGATCCACCAGGGCGTACCGCACCCGCCCCGCCGGCTGCTCGGGGAGCCGGCCCGCGGGCACCACGGGCGCGCGCCGCGCATGGCGCTCGATGAAGTTGGCGAGGGGGGACTCGTCCGTGGTGACCACGACGCGTTGCGCCCCGCCGCACTCGGCGAGGACAGTGTCGATCGCCTCCCCGGCGCCCAGCGCGAGCTGCGCCTCCGGCCACAGCACGGCGACCCGACGCAGTCCCTCCAGCTTGAGCAATGCGCGGCTGAGGAGCTGGACAGCGTCTGCCGGCGTGGCGACGAGCGTGCGCACCGCCCCCGACTTCAGGAGACGGCCGGCCCGGGCCAGTCCGGAAACGGCATGGACGGGTGTGAGCGTCTCGACGGTGGCAGCCAGCGAGGCCAGCTCCACCACCTCGGACGGGTGAGGCGCGAGGAACAGGGTGACAAGACCGGGTTCCGGTGTCTCTTCGAGCCGCTGCAGCAACGGGACGACGGCCCACCCAACGGGAGGGCACACGTAGATCAGATTCTTCCCGCCGGCCAAGGCGGCGCGGGGGCCGGCGTCGAACGTCGGCGCAAAGGTCCAGGACACGGGATCCCTCGATTGTCAAAGAGTCACAGGATGGTAGTTTGCGCTTGAGCGTGGGGCAAGCAAGTGCCCTCTGCGGCCGGTGAGCCGCGTCGCCCACCGCGCCACCGCGAGACCCGATACGTGGAGAGCTCATGGCCCGCTGGTGGACCCGATTCCAGTCCGGCGTCTACACGCGCGTGCACTGGATCAACGAGCTGTATGCCCGTGCCGCCAGCGGAGGGACCGCCGAGATTCCGCTGCCGCCGTTGGCGACGCCGCCGGGCCTGCTGTCGCAGGCTCGGGTGGGGATGGTCACGGCCGCTGGGTTGCACCTCGCCGACCAGCCGGCGTTCGACATGGACGATCCAGAGGGGGACGCCTCGTACCGCGTGATTCCTGGCGATGTGGATGTCTCGGCCCTCACCATCACGCACGACTACTACGAGCACAGCGCCCCCGACCGTGACGTCAACTGCGTGTATCCCATCGAGCGGCTGCGCGAGCTGGTCCAGGCCGGTGAGCTGGGTGAGGTGGCGCCGCGCCACGTGGGCCTGATGGGCCATCTCTACGGTGAGCAGCGCGCGCGGTTGGTGCGCGAAGTGGCCGACGAGATCGCTGGGGTCTTCGAGCAGGACCAGGTGGACCTGGTGCTGGCTACGCCGGGCTGAGTGACGTGCCATCAGTCCGTCGGACTGATCGCACGCGCCGTGGAGGCCCGTGGCATTCCGACCGTGACGGCGAGCGTGGTGCGCAACATGACCGAGGGGCTGCCCGCGCCGCGCAACGTGTTGATCAGGTTCCGTCTGGGCCAGGTGTTCGGCGAGCCGGGCCATGTGGCGCAGCAGCGCACCATCCTGCGGGCGTCGCTGGCGGCGCTCGAGGAGATAACCGAATCGGGGGGCATGGTGGAGCTGCCGTACCGTTGGAAGCGCGAGGTCTACGAGGATCGGTGAGTGGCGCGTTGACAGCGCGAGCAGGGGACCGAAGCTTGGCGCAGGGAGGTGTGGAATGGTTGCCATTCGACTGACGCTGTTGCTGACGGGTGCCGTCGTGCTTGCCCCTGCCGCGTCGCTGGACGCGCAGGAGCGGCACTCGGCGCGGGCGCTGGGGGTCGTGGTCGGTGTGCTGCCACCCGGGCCCCTCAACGCCATCACCGACGTGGAGGGGGTGCGCGTCGGGCAGGTGACCGTGACCGGCGGAGATTCCATCAATACCGGCGTGACGGTGGTCCTACCGCACGGCGGCAACGTGTTCCGGGAGAAGGTGCCCGCTGCCGTGGTGGTGGGGAACGGCTACGGCAAGCTGGCGGGGTTCACCCAGGTGCAGGAGCTGGGCGAGCTCGAGAGCCCGGTCGTGCTCACCTGCACGCTGTGCGTGCCGCGCGCGGCGGATGCCGTGCTGACCTATCTCCTCGGTTTGCCGGGCAACGAGAACGTCCGCTCGGCCAACGCCGTGGTGGGCGAGACGAATGACGGACTGCTGAATCACATCCGCCTGCGGCCCATCACGCCGGAGCATGTGCTGCACGCGATCGAGGGGGCCAGTAACGGGCCGGTGGAGCAGGGCAGCGTCGGGGCCGGCCGCGGCACTAAAGCGTACGGCTGGAAAGCGGGGATCGGCACGGCGAGCCGCCGGCTCCCGGCGCAGCTTGGAGGCTGGACGGTCGGCGTGTTGGTGCAGATGAATGTGGGAAGCGGCGTGTTCACCGTGGCAGGCGCCCCGGTGGGTCAGGAGTTGGGCCGCTACTACCTGCGGGACGAGGTCGAGGGGGCCGGTACCGGCACGGACGAGCCCGCGGACGGATCCATCATGATCGTGGTCGCGACCGACGCTCCGCTGGAGTACCGCAACCTGGAGCGGTTGGGGCGGCGTGCGCTCTCGGGATTGGCGCGCACCGGTGCCACGATGACCAACGGGTCGGGGGACTACGTGATTGCCTTCAGCACGGTGAAGGTCACGCAGCTCAGGACGGCGGGCGTGGTCCCCAACAGCGAGGTGAGCCCACTGTTCCAGGCTGTGGCTGAGGCGACCGAGGAAGCGATCTACAACTCGCTGTTCCTGGCGACGACCGTCGTGGGGCATCGCACGACCTTCCAGGCGCTGCCGTTGGACGTGACCCTCGACATCCTCGAGCGCTACGGAGTCGTGCGCTGATGGCGTTCAAGCGCTCCCGCAACCTGGCGAACCTCGAGGCGTCCAAGACCGTCGCGATCAAGGAGGAGGCGCAGCGCCGCCGCGCCGCCGGTGAGGACATCGTCGACCTCTCGGTGGGCGAGCCCGACTTCGAAACACCGCGCATTCCGGCCGAGGCGGGCATCAAGGCGATCCAGCAGGGCAAGACGCACTACCCGCCCAACGCCGGGATTCTGGAGCTGCGCGCGGCTGCCGCCCGCCACCTGTCGTTGCTTTCCGGCGGCCGGCCGATCAACGCCGACCACGTCGTGGTGTCCACCGGTGCCCGGCAGTCGTTGTTCAACGCGTGCTTCAGCCTGTTCGAGGGCGGTGACACGGTGCTGATCCCGGCGCCCGCGTGGGTCTCCTATCCGCAGCTCGTACACATGGCGCGCGCACAGCCTGTGCTGGTGCCGGGCGATCCGGAGTGGAGTCTCAAGGTGGGCGTGGATGAGCTGGAGAAGGCGGCCGATGCGCGGGCGGCGGGGCTGATCCTCTGTACGCCCGTCAATCCCACGGGCGCGGTCTACACCCGGGCGGAGCTCAAGGCGCTGCTCGAGTGGGCCACAGAACGCCGGCTCTGGGTCATTGCCGACGAGATGTATCGCCGCATCCATTTCGGCTCGGGGCCGGCACCGTCGGTGCACGATCTCCCGGACGAGTTGCTCGAGCGCGTGGTGGTGGTGACCGGCGTAGGGAAAGCCTATGCCATGACCGGGTGGCGGGTCGGTATCGCAGTGGCGCCGCCGCTCGTGGCCCAGGCGATGGCTGCCATGCAGACCCACGTGACCGCCGGGGCGTCGCAGCCGGCCCAGTGGGCGGCAGCTGCGGCGCTGGCGGACGAGCGGGTCGAGGAGGACGTGCACCGGATGGTGGAGACCTTCCGGCAGCGTCGCGACCTGGTGGTGGCGCACTTTCGAAGAGAGCTTCCCGGGGTGGAGTTCGTGGACCCCCTCGGGGCGTTCTACTTCTTCTTCAGAGTCTCTGCGAGCGTCTCCTGGCGGAGCAGGGCGTCGCGCTGGTGCCGGGTGAAGCGTTCGGGGACGGGCGGTGGGTGCGGCTGTCCTTCGCTGCTTCCGAGAAGACATTACGCCAGGCACTGAACCGGATCACGGACTTTGTGCGGTCCGTGGAGACCAAGGAGGCGATGTGAGGGGCGTACGGGGCTACGGAGCGAAGATCGAGCCGATCGACGGCGAGTTGCCGCGCGTCGACTTCCAGTGGGACGCGGAGACGGAGATTCTGTCGGGCGCGCTCACAGGGGTGGAGCCGAGCCGCGGGCTGACCGGCTCCATCGAGCTGGAGGACGCGAGGGGCGCGGTGGTCACGCTGGACTTCGAGGGTGGGGTGTTGCGCGCGGTCGAGATCGTGGTGTGGCCGCCCACCGAGACGGTGAAGGGGCTCACGCCGCCCGAGCCGGGGGAGCAGGGACGGCTCATCGTGCCGTCCCGCCCGTCCCAGCCGGGCATTGCCGTCGTGGAGGTGGATCTCCCCCTCGACGTGCAGCGCAGCCCCGACGAGTCGGTGCTGCATCTCCGCGTGGGCAACGCCCGCGGTCACGAGTGGGTGGCGCTGGCCGAGAACCTGTTGGTGGAGTTCGATGAGCAGGGCGAGCTCGGGGGGTTCTGGCTCCTGGATGTGCCGCCGTTTCCCGAGAGCGAGGGGACGAGGTGATGCCGACGCACGCGTTGCGAGGCTGCGTGCTCGGCCTGATCGCGTTGACGCTGTGGTGGGGACCGCTCGGAGCGCAGCAGTCCGATGGTGGGGCGCTGGTACTGGTGAACGCGCGGGTGTGGACCGGCGACTCAGCGCGTCCCTGGGCGGAAGCCGTCGCCGTCCACGCCGGTCGGGTCGTCGCCGTGGGCTGGCGCGACGAGGTCCTGGAGGCTGTGGGCCCAGCGGCGCGGGCAGAGGACATGGAGGGTGGGCTGATCACCCCCGGGTTCATCGACACGCATACGCACTTTCAGTATGCCGGGGCGTTGCTGCTCGGCGTCAACCTGCTGGATGTCTCGGACGACGACGCACTGCGGCAGCGGGTGACCGAGGCCCACCACCGGCTCCCGCCCGGATCGTGGATGGTGGGTGGCGACTGGGGCGCGTACGACCTAGAGAGCACCTGGATGCCGCGTCGGGCGCTGCTCGATTCCCTCACTGGCGAGCGCCCGGCGCTGCTGAACAAGTGGGATCGCTCGCAGTACGTCGCCAACAATGCCGCGCTGCGGGCCGCCGGGATCGATCCGGCTGGCCACGCGGGCCACCTGACGGCCGAGGAAGCCCAGCGGGTGCGAGCGGCGAGGCCCGAGCCGTCGCAAGAGCAGCTGCTCGCCGAGGCACGACGGGCCCTGGAGGATCTCAAGCGCCACGGCGTGACCACGATTCACGACATCACCCGCGCGGGGACGATGCGGACCTTCCAGTACCTCCAGGCCCGTAACGCTCTCACGGTACGGGTGTGCGCGCGGCCGACGCTGGATCACTGGGAGGATCTGGCGGCCGTGGGCGTGCGCACTGGGTTCGGGGACGAGATGCTCTCGATCTGCGGGCTCAAGGGATTCGTGGACGGCATCATGGGGAACTCGTCGGCGATGTTCCGCGAGCCGTACCGCCACATGCCCGAGACCCACGGCCGCTGGCGTACCATGATGTCGCCGCCGGGCAACATGGAGCAGCTGATCGTCTCCGCCGACGCCGCCGGGCTCACCCCTCACATCCATGCCATCGGCGATCTGGCCGTGGACACGCTGCTCGACATGTACGAGCGCGCGATTCGCACCAACGGCCCCAAGGACCGCCGCTTCCGCATGATCCACGCGCAGGTGGTGGAGCCCGATGACTTTGCGCGGTTCGGGGAACTCGGCATCATCGCGGAAGTCCAGCCGTATCACGCCATCGACGACATGCGGTGGATGGAGGATCGGATCGGCGATCGGGTGACGGGGGCCTATGCCTTCCGCTCGCTGAAGGATGCC
>JBDGYO010000217.1:0-5755 GCA_039584015.1 Gemmatimonadota bacterium
GGCTCGATGCTCATGATGTCGCCGGTCTCGGCGTCGAGCCGCGAGTAGTTCCCGTTCTGCGAGTTGCCGTACACGTAGCGGTGGCTGGTGGGGTCGGGCTGCCAGTACATACCGTCGCCGAATCCGATCTGCCGCCAGTCGTCGTTGATGATGCCGATCCAGTGGCGCGTCGCGCTCGGGGCCATCCACGAGTGGTTGTCCTGCATCCCGCCGTAGACGTAGTACGGCTGCCGCATGTCCGCGCCAATCGCATAGAACTGGCCGATCGGGAGGTTGTTGATGCGGATGAACGTGCGACCCATGTCCCACGTCTCGTGCAGCCCGGCATCACCCGCGAGGTAGAAGTGACTCGGGTTGTTCGGGTCGATCCACATCGTATGGAAATCGCTGTGCACGCCCACGTCATACGTGGGGCGGGTCGGCATCGTCTCGAACGTCGCTCCCCCGTCCTCGCTCATGTAGAACGAGGTCGCCACCTGGTAGACGCGTTGCTCGTTGGTGGGGTCGATGAAGATGTGGCTGTAGTACATGGGGCGCTGGTTGAGGTCGTTTACCTTCATCCAGCTCTCGCCCCCGTCTTCGCTACGGTACACGCCGCGCTCGGTGGCGTGCTCGATGGTGGCGTTCAATACCTCTGGGTTGGTCTTGGCTACGGCCAGCCCGATGCGCCCCTTGTCACCCTCGGGGATGCCGTTGGTGAGCTCCCCACGTACGGCGCAGCCGCTGGTACGCGGCGGCGTAGAGCGTGCCCGGCTCGTTGGCGTCCATCGCGAGATCCACCACCCCGGTGAGCGTGTCCACGAACAGCACGTGCTCCCAGGTCGTACCCCCGTCGGTCGTGCGGAACACGCCCCGCTCGGCACTTGGCGCCCACAGGGTCCCCAGAGCCCCGACGTAGGCGACGTCCGGGTCTGTCGGATGCACCACGACTCGCCCGATGTGGTGCGTCCCTTCGAGACCGAGGTGCACCCAGGTGCGGCCCGCATCGGTCGAGCGGTACCGCCGTTCCCCCACGAGGTGCTCTGGCGGTTGTTCTGCTCCCCGGTGCCCGCCCAGATCACGTCCGGGTCGGACGGCGCAATGGCCAGATCGCCGAACGTGCTCACCGCCTGACACTCGAAGATGGGGGTCCAGGTCGTCCCCTTGTTGGTGGACTTCCAGATCCCGCCCGAGGCGGTGGCGAGGTAGATGGTGGACGGATCGTGGGGCAGCGCCTCCACGTCGTGAATCCGGCCGCCCGTCACCGCGGGCCCGACGGAACGGAAGCGCAGCTCTCGCAGCAGCTCGGAAGAGATCGGTGCCGCCTGCCCCGTGGCCGGCGTGGGGAGCGCCAGCAGCACGACGGCGCTCACAACGGAGAGAGTCACACACGACGTCCGCATCACCGCACCTCCCGAGTCATGATGTAAGTGTGGGTCTCGGGCGAAGGTACCCCCGGGGGAAGGGCGTGCGATAGGGTGAGGCGGCCTGCCCGCGCTACACTCCCGCTGCCGCCTCCCCTTCCCGGTACAGCCAGCCCCCGGCAAACGCCGCGACCTGCACCTCGACGAACGTCCACACGACGGCGATCACCCACATCGAGACCGGGATGGCGTAGAAGCCGGTGGCCACATCCACGATCATCTGCCACACCCAACCCAGCAGCCACACGGCCAGGCCCGCCATGAACGCGGTCTTGGGGCCGGGACCCCAGCGGGGCCGGAAACCGGCGTAGATCCACACCAGGAGGATCCCGATCGCGAACCCACCGAGGACAAGGCCGGCCAACGCCCCCGCTCCCGGCTCGGGGAGGTTCAGTGCGGAGAACATCTCTTCGTAGGTACTTCGGAAGATCCACTGCGAAAGCATCTCGAAGAGGTTGATGATGAGCCCTGCGACGAGCCCGCCGACGATGACCCGCCCCGCGTTGATCTGTGCCATGGATGCCTCCCGCGCCGATCGGTGAGAGTTGCACATGTGCGCAGCTAGATGCTCGATTAGGGCTGAGGCGCCCTACGGTGTCAAGGGATCGCGAGATTTGTCATGTAAGGGAGTGCTCACACTTATCTCTAACGCCTGACATGACAACAGGTTACATGTCCGTCGCCAACGCCGGCGCGCCACCTTACCTTTCGTGTCCACCTCACCCCCGATACCATGCCTACCGGAACACTCGAAGCCATCTGGATCAAGCGCGCCAAGCGGGGCCCCATGGACCCCACCAATCAGGCCACGCTGCAGGCAGGCTACGGCATCGTGGGCAACACCGACTGGGGTGGCAGGCGACAGGTGACCATCCTCAGACGAGAGACGTGGGAACGGATCGTCGAACGGCTTGGGACCTCGGTGGAGCCTACCGCCCGTCGAGCAAATCTGCTGGTGAGCGGCATCGAGCTGGCCGACACGCGGGATCGTATCCTGCGGGTTGGCCGCTGCCGTATCCGCATCGGGGGTGAGACCAAGCCCTGTGAGCGGATGGACGAGGCCTGTCCTGGGCTGCGCGAGGCGATGGTCCGCGATTGGGGCGGAGGAGCCTACGGGGAGGTGCTGGACGACGCCGAGATTCGGATAGGAGACACCGTGGCCTGGCTCCGCGCCGAGCCCGAGGAGGGACCATGAAGAAGTCGGACGCCGAGTGGCGCGAGCGGCTCACCCCCGAGCAATACCGCGTCACCCGCCAGAAGGGCACTGAGCCCGCGTTCACCGGAGAGTACGTGGATTGCAAGACCGACGGAATCTATCGGTGTAGTTGCTGCGACCAACCGCTCTTCAGTTCGGACACCAAGTTCGATTCCCGAACGGGATGGCCGAGCTTCTCGGCACCGCAGGAACCGGACGCGGTGCGCAACGAGCCCGACGACACCCTGGGAATGCGGCGGACCGAGGTCGTGTGCGCCCAATGCGACGCCCACCTGGGACACGTGTTCGACGACGGGCCCACGCCGAGCGGGATGCGCTACTGCATCAACTCCGTGAGCCTGAGGCTCGAACCCGAGTCGCCATGAGCCGCGCCGCGGAGACGAATCGACGCCGGCGGCAGCACACGTAGGGGAATGCACGTCTACACCGACAGCGTCGACTTCGCCGCACGGCTGCTTCATGCCGATGCCGCCGAGTGGGCCGCCCTGGAGCCCGGCCAGGCGCCCACAGCGCGGGAGCTGTGTCGGCAGCTGTTCGCAGACAGGCCGGTTCGCCATGCGGAGCTGTCCAGTACTTCGCGCTGGAACGACCTGTTCCTTGTCGGTGATGCGCCCCGCTCGCAGTTCGACCTCCTGGTCGACCTGAGCGGCAGGGAGAGCACGCTACCCGACAATTGCCTCTGCCTCGCGGATACGGGACGGGATTTCCACGGATTCAAGGGTCGCCACTGGTCGACGGCCTCCAGGAACATCCACCTCTCTGCCCACGTCGCTCCGGCGCAACCGATCCTGCCGTCCGGGACGGCCTTCATGGTGCTCGCCACAGTCTCGCTGGTCGACACAGTAGACGCGCTGCCGGGCCTCGAGGGCAGGAGCGGCATCAAGTGGCCCAACGACATCCTGGTCGATGGTGCCAAGGTCGGCGGGGTCCTGGCCCACACACACACACGCGGCGAGCGAGTCACCGCCGCGGTCGTGGGCATCGGATTGAACGTAGAGACCACGCCGACGGTCGAGCCCACACCTTTCGTTCCACGAGTGAGCTCGCTGCGGGACTTTGCACGGGGTCCTGAGGCGCCTTCACAGGGTGACGCCTTCGCGCGACTCGGCGAGGCCCTCGACCGGAACTATGAGCTCCTGCTGCGCGGTGACTACGACGGACTGCTCGAGCGCTACCGGTCACGGTCCCTGGTGATCGGCCGGCGCGTGGCCGTCTACGAGGAGGAACCGGAAGCGGCGCCGCAGGTGATCGCCGAGGGAATCGTGACCCACCTGGGCGACCACCTGGAGCTGTATCTCGAGGGACGGGAACGACCACTCACCAAGGGCAGGCTGACCCTTTCCGGCGGGTAGCGCCGTGAGCCTGTCCCGCCCGCGCCGGCGGTTGCGAAGCCGGGCTTTCATGCGTCTATTGCAAAGGAGCCGCAGCGGCCCCGGCAGTGCGCGGGGACTGCGACAGGCAAGCGCTCACGGGGAGGGGGTATATGGGGTCGCCTGATCTGCTGGTGGTCTGCGTCTCCGCTTTTGCTGCGGTCTTCCTGCTCCTCATGTTGCTCGCGGTGATCATGCGAGCACTCATCGCTGTGTTCCCCGAGAAGACAACCACAACTGACGCTGCGGTCCTGGCGGCGGTGACGGCGGCTGCGTCCGCCGCATACCCGGGAGCCAGGATCGCAAATATCCAGGAGGAACGATGATCTTCACCGAGAGCCCCAAGAAGATCCGGGTGATGTTCACCCCGTTCCGTGACGGGCTACAGAGTTCGTTCGGCGGCAAGGTGCGACTGCAGGACTGCCTGCCTGCCATGCAGGCCTCTGCCGAGGCCGGCATCCGGCACTTCGAGTTCGGCGGCGGCGCGCGTTACCAGGCGCCGTACTTCTATCTCGGAGAGAACCCCTTCGAGGACATGCGGAAGATGCGGGAGGCGGTCGGACCGGACGTCGACCTCCAGATCCTCACCAGGTCCGTGTCCGGGGTGACCCTCACCACGCAGTCGCTGGACGGCCTGAAGCTCCAGGCGAAGCTGATGCAGGAGAGCGGGACCACGTGGGACCGCAACTTCGATTACATGAACGACGTCCGTAACCTGGTGAACACCGGCAGGCCCATCGTGGACGCCGGCATGCACCATCAGGTCGTCATCGCGCTGATGGGGCTGCCGTTCCACTCGGATACGGTGCACACGCCCGAGTTCTACTTCAACATCGGGAAGCAGCTGCTGGAGAGCGACGTCCAGATCGACAGCATCTGCCTGAAGGACGCGAGCGGCACTACGGACCCGAAGACGATCTACGACACGGCCGTCGCCCTCCGGAAGATCATGCCGCCGGAGATGCCGCTGTGGATGCACACCCACGATACGGCGAGCACCGCCGTGTCGTGCTACATGGCGGCGATCGCAGGCGGGGCCGACGGGGTGGATCTCTCGGTGCGGCCCTTGGCCAGCGGCACGGTTCAGCCCGACGCACGGTCCCTGGCGCATGCGCTCAAGGGGACCGGGTACAGCCTCGACCTCGACGTATCGAAGCTCCCCGAGATCGAGAACATGCTGAACGAGTCGCTGGCGGAGTACGACTTCAATCCCACGACCACGACGCCGGACGCCCGGGTGCTGGGGTTCCCGATGCCCGGCGGCGCCATCGGTCCTAACGTCCACATGATGGCCAAGGCCGGCATTCTCGAGAAGTACAGCGAGGTGTTGGCCGAGTTCCCGGTCGTGGTCGAGGCGGGCGGCGCCTGGACGAGCGTCACCCCGGGGAGTCAGCAGTACTGGCTCCAGGCATTCGACAACGTGCTGTACGGGCGCTGGAAGAAGATCGATCCCGGATACGGCAAGGCGGTGCTCGGGTACTTCGGGAAGACGCCGCTGCCACCGGATCCGGAGGTGGTCAAGATCGCCACCGAGCAGCTCGAGCTCGAAGTGTTCAAGGGAGATCCGCTGGAGGCGGCCCCGAAGAACGTCGAGCCGGTGAGGAGGGAACTCGAAGCCAGGGGCCTTCCCACCACCGACGAGAACGTCTTCCTCGTGCTCGCGGCGATGGTGCCGGGCAAGAAGATGGAGGTCAACGAAGGCATCCGGCTGCTCACCGGAAATCCCAAGGTCGATATCCCCCTGAAGAAGCCCGAGGCTCCGGCCG
>JBDGYO010000218.1:0-4863 GCA_039584015.1 Gemmatimonadota bacterium
CATATCAACGACTTCCTTATCACACGCCAGCGCCTCCGCAGCTGCATGCGCGGGTTAGGCGCCCGCGCGGGCCCTAGCTCACCTGGACCATCGTGTCCAACACCGTGGTAACGGGCCAGCTCCAGGGTTCCCTGACAAGTGCCTTCTGCCTTACTAGGATGCGGTAGCGCCCGGGCGAGAGCGGAGCCAGAACCGCCTCGTACGTGTGCCGGACAGTAAGGTCCCAGCAGACACTGCCCTGTGGGACGTGCACATTCAGCCGGATAATACCGAAGGGAATGCGGGAGGCTTCTGCCTCAAGCTTCCATGCGTTGGCACACGGATCGAAGGCCTCGCCCTGGATGCGAACACTGCCCCCGGCGCTCTCGGCGACGACCCGTGGTGACGAGGCGTGGGCCAGACTATGGTCGCGCGTCCTTTCGGATGTGAATGCAGCCAGCACCCCGTCATCCAGATCCAGAATCGAGCACGCCACGGTGCTAAGCAAGACAATAGTCAATGCGCCTCGGACCATGAGCTAGTTCCCTGGGGCCAAGGCCGCCCCTGACCTCACGCGGTGCGCCTAACTCCTATTAGGCTGTATCACCTGCCCCCAAACCGGAGCCTCTGCTGCCAGGTAATCCGCACCTACTCCGGCAATAGGCTGCAAGTTGCGCTGGATAATGTGCGTGCAGCCTAATCCGCCTTCTTGAACGTCCAACGCCGTACCCTGACGTCACTGCAAGAAGTCGCGCATCAGTTCGAAGAACTGGGCCTCGTATTCCGTCAAGCTGATTCCGAGGCGGTTCTCGAACGCGGTCGCGAAGACCACCCCGTCCAGCACATCGAGAAAGAGGTCCCTGACGTCCGGCTTGTTCCTCCCGGCGCCGGCCGGATCAAGCAGATAGCCGACGGCCAGCTCGAACATCGGGTAGTAGTAGTAGTAGATCACGCCGTCGATGCTCGGATAGCGGGCCTGATGCATCGCGATGGGATTCCACTCCCCATAAGCGGCGATCACCTCGTCGAGCTTCGCGAGGCTCGTGATGCTGCCGCCTGCGGTTCCCCCGGACACGTATTCGGCAAGGCCTTCGGTCAGCCACACGTCCACCAGGTTGGGGTTGTTGGACGCTCTCAGCAGGAACTCCACCACGTGCATGAGCTCGTGCTTCACAACGGGCACATACATGTCCATCTCCGTGTGCCCCGCGCTCGTACGGCCAGGGTGGTCCAGCGAGTAGATCATAAGGCCGCCGTAGTAGCCCCGGCCGCCCCACTCCTGTGGGTAGTGGTCTTTGTACGTGTAGATGTGGATCTTCATCTGCCGTTCGGGGAAGCGGAAAAGCGTGTCGCTCGCGATCTCGAAGTCTTCCCTCAACACCACCAGGAGTTCTTCGCCAATCTCGGCGAGGGTCCGCCGGGCTGCGTCGCTCGCCGCGTCACTGTACACGATGAAGTGCTCGCTCTCATACGGTCTCCCATCGTGCGGCCACCGAAAGCCGGTCACGTACCACGACCCGCTGTCTACCATCGTCGACGGGTCCGATGGAGAGTTGCCGCAGGCTCCAAGACCTGTAAGGACGGCGATGCTCAGGAACATCGGGAACTGCCTGGTCCTACACAGCATATGACCTCGCCACACGCCTGTGACGGTTACGGCGCCCGCCACGGTCGAGGTGGAACGGGACGTAAGATGCAGGCCAAAAGGCATGTGTGGCACCTCCGCTGCTTGTCTGAGGAGGGCTCGGCCACCCTATCCCAGACATGCCCCGTCGCCTTCAACCATGGCATGCCTTCGAGCGATCGGCCAGGGCCTTTCGGGGGCATCATGTACCCCATCTGGGACATACCTCCTAGTCGCGGTCCTGGCTGGCGGAAAAAGTTCGGTGAGAAGTTGGGGGAGTGGATCTGGAAGACAAGATGCCAGACCACCTAACCGGTTGTCTGGCATTTGGTTACCTAGTCGGGACGGCGGGATTTGAACCCGCGACCCCCTGAACCCCATTCTTTCCAAGCCGGGAATTGGCCCACGGCGCGTTGTGGGCGAAAGCCTTTGCCAATTACCGGGATCACCCTTCTGCATTCCCGTGATCGCCAGGAACATCATCGCGGTTTCCTAGTCCAGTCTATTGGTACCCAATACTCGCCGTGCACTAGTGAGCGTCCACTCACAACAGGAAAACTACGGGCGGGGAACCAGACGATCAAGGGTTTTGTAAGCCCTGTATCTGGAAGGGGTTACGGTGGCTCTCAGGCCACCGGAGAGCCCGAACACGGATGTCCCACTTGAGGCATCCGACGCCGCAATTGGGCCCTGGCCAGGCAGCTGGGCATGCAGACTACGGAGGCACGGCGCCTCTACGGTAGAAACGGGCTCGCTCTGGGGTATGATCCACACGATGCACCAACTCCTCTCCGTGCTGCTCGCGGTCGCGGTGGTTTCGGGTTGCGGGGTGCCGACAAGGCCCAGCCAGGTGCTCAGTCGCTACCACAGCTTCGGGCCTTGGCACCTGGTGTTTGCCGAGGGCCCAGACACCATCTACGCCTCGGCGTGGCGGCTTCAGCTCAACCGCGACTCCACGTACTGGGCCAACTGGTTCCTGGAGGGAACGGGCCAATACACCGCCCAGCGGCGTCACGTCATTCGTGGGGAGTACCGCGTCGACGACGTGACCACGGGCTGGCCAGTCGATTCCGTTGTGGTCCACCTCACGTTCCAGCCCGACTCGGGGCCCGAGTACACGGGTCGACTCCGCCCCTGGTTGATCTATCCCGCCATTCGCGCAAGCAGGCGTGATGGTGTTCGGTCTGATCTTCTGACGGTGATCGGCGGGCCGTTTGCGGAGGTGGAGGTGTATCGGTACACCTCCGGGGACGACTGGTATTGAGTTCACCCAGGCATGATTCACATGATACGCCGACCACTGATCGTGCTCCTGACGATTGTGCTGCCTACGGGCTGTGGAGAGCCCACAGCGCCCCTGCCGGTGTTTGGCTCCTACGCTCTCGTGACCGTGGACAGCGTGGCAGGCGAATACCTTGTGACCGGTGAAGGCCCCGACAGCCTCTTTCTTGGATTCGGTAGCCTCCAACTCACTCCGGAGTTCACCTTTTGGGCTCAGTGGGGACTTCGTGGCACCGGCTCGTACCCAGAAAGATCGTGGCTCCGTGACGGTGGGACGTATGAAGCCTACAGTGGCCGAGCCACGTGGCCTCCCGACTTTGTTGAGTTCTACCTCAGGCTCTTTTCCGATACGGGGCGTGGCCACGATTCGGCAATTCTCCGCCCGACAAGGCACCGCGCCGCGACGGATACCCTCATCGTCTGGGGCGGGCCGTTCAGGAACGTGATGGCGTACGCTCACGTTCGCGGATGGTACTTCCGCGAGGGCGGCCGGTGACACATGATGCACCGATCCCTCGTCGTGCTCGTGATGGTACCCCTGCTCGCAGGCTGCGGGGAGCCGACGGCACCGGGCCCCGTGATACGCCAATACGCTCGTGTGGGAGTCGACCACCTGATAAGTGGCGAGGGCCCCGACAGCATCTTCCTCTGGCTGGGTCGGCTTCAGTTCAACCGAGACTCCACGTACTGGTTCGCTTACTGGCTGAACGGCACGGGCCGGTACCCACAATCGTGGACTGAATCGGACCGCGGGACCTACCATTACACCGGTGCCAGGGTCAGTTGGCCAGTCGAGCCTACTGACGTTGAGTTGTACCTCATGTTCGTGCCCGACACAGGGCGTGCATACACTGGCACCCTCTACCCGAGGGCTTTCCGCGGCGATACCCTGGTAGTCTTTGGCGGGCCGTTTGAGGACGTGGCCCTGTACGTCAGAGTGGGTGGGTGGTGATGGCCTCTCCGAGTTAGAGTCGGGCCCACCCGGCGGCCCTACGGGACCTCGTACCGTCGGAGATAGACTGAGGTGGAGCCTGTGGGTTGCTCGTTCTCCATCCCCTCTAGCCAGAGCGTGTCACCCTCGACGGAGGCCCTCTTCCAGGACTCGGGGAAGTGCATGCCCGTGGTCCAGTGGAGGTGAACGTACGAGCCGACGATGAAGTAGATACCCCTCTCTTCGTCGGTGCGGAACTCCACGCTGTCTGCCTTCGCAGCCCGCCGGTAGAACCCCAACGCGTACGTGGCGTCACGGTCGAAGCGGAGCCACCCTTCGAGAATCTCAATGGACAGGTGGCTGGTCTGGGCCTCCAGATAGGGCAAACGCTGGCCGTCGATGGACACGAGAATCCAGAGCGTCCCTACGACTTCCTCCGGCGCGAGGGTGTCACGGCACCCGGCCAAGGCGAAGACGGTCAGTGCTAGCGTAAGGAATCGGCGCACGGCACGCTAGAATCGAATGATCAGTAACGACCCCCGGCACGTTGGCGGGCAGTCGGGCCCGTTCGGCTGGTGGACCGCGTAGGTGGGCCAATAGCTCATTGAGATCGTCTCATTATCCCAACTCAGCCGGATGGTCACGTACTCGGGGTAGAACCCGTCGAACCCGATGGAGGGACAGCCAAAGCAGTCAGCCGTCCGTTGCGTCCCGTCACCCGCAGTTACTTCGATATGGAGGCTGTCCGGCACCTCTGGTCCGAAGTGTAGCGCCAACCCGTCCTGGCACCCCGCACTTGTGCAGACGAAAGAAGTTGGTTCCCCGCATGCGCCTGCGCCCATCGCTATCGCAACGGCCGCAGCGGGAACGGCGCAAAGCCACAGAAGCGTGCGCGAATAGGTTCCCCGCATAGGGATCACCCCATCGTTGTCGGGCGCCTGTTGGGGGAGGGAGCGCCCGTCGGATTCTACTACCCCACGCATCCGTAACGTGCCAACGGGGCACGGCCAACAACGGGCATTCTAGTCGGGATTCGACGGCTCGGGCC